>JBJEGL010000071.1:0-12269 GCA_051875035.1 Candidatus Gastranaerophilaceae bacterium
ATTTTTAATTAAAGCAAACCCCGTTAATTCACCTTGCTTATTGTACTTAAATACAGTATCTTTAGTATCTTTAAATACAACCTCAAAAGATCCGTTAGTAAATTCACTAACTTTAGCATCCGGAAGTTTAACACGACGCAAGTATGTTCCGTCCTTTGAAAGTGTATAAAATGGAATATTTTTTCTTTCCTCGGGAATATCAATATCCACGGTAACTTCTACATCTTTAAACGCATCATAACGCATTTGTGTCACTTGTGAAAACTTAGTATTCGGTCCTGAAGTTGTAACTTCATCATCAGCAGAAGGTACAGGAGCAGAATAATCACTATTCGCCATAGCCGAACAAGTAAAAATAAATAATGAAAGAATAACAGTTAATATCTTTTTCATATTGTTATTATACATCGGATTTTTTCTATGGCAAACAAGCAAATCGCTAAACTTCTTGTTTAAAACTTTGAGTTTCGGCAGAAATTTTTGAAAGTTCAATATCCGCATCGGATTTTGAAACATTATCAAGTTCACAAATAGCTGATTGCTTACTCAAAGTACCGGAGGAAATTCTTTTTACCGAATTATCAATCAATTCGGATTTATCTTCCGGAATAGGATTTCCCCAATCAATTCTTGCATCATCAACAGGTGTATGATTCAAAGCCATTAAACATTTAACAAGATTTTTTATTGCAGGATTAAAAGAAACTTGTTTGATATCATCTATTTTTGTCAAAGAATTCATAAAAACTTTTCTGAGAGTTTCACCTGAAATATTATTAGAAATATCCATACCGTAAGCTTGGGGAGGAGTTTTGGTTAAAATATGGAAAAATTTCATTAATGTTTCAATATGTTGATTAACAGCATTTTCCTGTAAATCTGCCGTAATATATTCGGCTTTTATACCATCTCTGCCAACCGGAATAAAATCTTTATTCGGAAACTCAGCTTTACCCGTAACAGGGTTAAATTCAAGATTTTCGTTGCTGCCTGTCATTTTAGGATTTGCGTGGCGATTAAGAATTTTAGAATTTTGACTTACTGTTAATATCAATTCCTCTACTACTGATTTAAAACGAATGTAGTCACTTTGTCCAAAATATTCATCACTTTCGGTTGTATTTTTCACGGGGAAAATCAAAAAGCCATCCCAAACATCAGAGAAATCATCTATTTCAGGAATTGCTAATTCTTTTTCAACATCAAGTTTTTCTCGATAGCCTCCGTTGCGAAAAGCCCAAAGTTCGTTTTCTACACTACCTTTTCTGTGTTTTTCTATAAGTTTATAAATTACTTTTTTACCGTTTATAAAATCCGAAAGAGTATTTATTAAAATATGACCTTCGACATCATTTGTATTTCCTTTTCTAAATACGGGAAACCAGCAGGCAGGCGACACACTTATAACTTCCGAACCGTTATCACCAAAAGATGCTTTGAAAATACCGTTTCCGTATCTGGACACATCAACATATACTTCTTTTAAAACAGATAAAAAGTTATTATTTTCTTCAATTTTATCCCATACTTTTTGAAAAGATTCATTAACATTGATGTACAAACCTTGATTTGTAAGTAAATTTTTATAAAAATCCGTCATTGCAAAAAACAGATTTAATTCTACAAATGTTTGGGCTGTTGTAGTATCTAAAGGATATTTGGCACAGATTTTTGCATAAGTTTTTGAAAAAGCAGTTTTAAAATTCCCATCGTACAAATCCCTAAAAAGGTCATAGTTTAACAATCTTGAAACCGTTTCAGCATCAAAATCAGGTTTACCGTTTTTATTGATAATATTAAATCTTGTAATCATATATTTTATCCTTGCATTTTTTCATTTAAAGATAGAGGGGCATACATCCCTTGCCCCTCCCTTCCGAAAAGGAAGCTTTTGGGTGTTATTTAAGCAGAAGTTTTTGCAGTCAATTCTTTTGCGGTGGAATTAAAATCAATATCAATAAGTTTAGAGCTTGTACCGCCGAATAAATATTCCGTATAAACACCTTTTCCTTCAAATGTATAAGTTGCAAAATCACTTTGTACACCGTTTATTGGCATTGCAGTAACTTTTGCCTTATAAATGCAGATGTGGCAATCACCTCCCGTAATACTGTCTGTACCGTCAATTTTTGCCTGCAATTGAAAATATGAAGGTTTATCACCATCCGAAAAACTAAAAGTTGCGGTTTCAGAACTGCTTCCGCTTGCAACTGAAACCTTACCGCCGCTTAAAGCTCCTAATACATCAAGACTTAACTCTGCGTATTCTGAAGTAAAAGAAACCGATTTTATTTTTGAAGAAACTGCAAGAGTTTTTTCATCTCCGGTTAATTCTTTTTCGTCAATATCAAAGGTGACAGAGATTTGTCTTATACCGGGAACATCAATTGCACTACCCGTCGTAAAACCTGTCGAATCATCTTTTGTTACGGGAAAAATTTTGAGGTCATTGACCCCTAATAAAGCTGTTTTTTTAGATATAGTCATAAATCCTTCTTTCTTATTTTTTTTGTACAATTTTTAAATCAAACAGAAAAACATGCCTGCCGTCTTTTTCTTTTTCCTTATAAAAAGGAGGTTGCAGCGGAGTAAATAACATCAATTTTCCGTTTACGGAAACAGGTTTTTGATATTGTTTAGGTGGACAAAATGTATCAAACACTTTATTTATAAGCAATTCTGCTTCTTTCATAGCTTTATTTTTCGCAATAACGGAAACAGTTGTTTTTCTTGCAATATCACTGAACTCTCCTCCTTTGCAAAGCAAAACAAGTTTTTCATCACCAAATTTATAATCATCAAAGTTAAAAGCAATTTTTTCTGAAGAAATAATTTTTTCATCAATCAAAAAATTTTTCAAATCATTGAGAATCGTCATAACAAGTACACCTCTCTAAGCATTATTTGTCCGTCCAAATCCTCATAGGCATTAACCTGAATAACCTTATAATTAACAGAATTGTAAGAAATAATATCACCCGTATTTACCTCATCAACGCAAAACATGCGGGCAGGATATGTTTTTTTTGACGAACCCGAATTCTCTTCACTTTTTACAGCAAATTCAATACGGCATTTTAGAGTTTTTATATCGGAAATTACAGGAATATCGTATTCGTCAACATTTTCAACAGCTTTCAAAACCGCTGTTTCATTCAATAAATGTTTAAGCATTTAAACCTCACTTTTAACGAATATCAAAATTTTTCATTACCCATTTTGAAACGAAACTTAATGCTTCTGGGGATAACAGTCCATTTTTGCTATCTTTTTCAAAATAACTTACGGAAGAATTACCGATTGAAACAGAAGAAATTCCGTACTGTTTATTTTTAAAATGTATTGAATTATCAAGCAAAGAAATTGCTTCTTCACACACAGCATATTGAATTTCCAAAGGCAATTCGGGTTCAAAATTTCTTGGGAATTCAAGTTTCTGTGAAACGACTTTTTTATCTCCGATAAAATTCAAATTATTAATTTTAACAGTAGCAAAAGCAAGTGCCTGTTCTTTTTTATCTTTATCAGAATTCAACCATAATTCTGAATTTGGTCTGTTTTGGAAATATTCTTCGGCAAAATCAGGCAAAACAAATGTATTTTCAAATAAAATTAAAGTCATATTAAATTCCTTTTAAAAAAAGCCGAACGGCAAATTGCCGTTCGGTAACGGGGAACAAATAATCTGCACGAAAGGCAGATTTGCCAAATATTTCGGCACACAAAAGATATAAACTAAGTGTTTGAAGAAGTACTTGCAGAAGTTGTTGCAGCAGGTTTCAAAATTGCAAAAGGATATTTAGTTGTTTTGCCTTTTCTGTTAACAGGATTTGCAATTTGAATACCAAGCCTCATAACACATCTCAAAGCAACCATATCTTGTTGAGCAAGGTTATACGCGATTGTTCCATCGGTATTTTGAATAATTGCCTGATCAAGAACCTTGTATGTTAAATCTTGTCTTATTGAATAAACCGCTTTTGAAAAATCACCCGCAATCATTAATGCCTTAGTATTATCAAAAACTCCGCCTGCTTCATCATATACAAGAGTCCTGCCGACAAGAGTATTCGGAACTTCTGAAGTTAAAGCAGGCATATAAAGAAGTTGGTTATTTTTATCACGTAAACTTCTGAATTTTGCTTCCATAGTTCCGTCAGAGTAAAATCCCGTAACTCTAAATCCTGATTCTTCGACTTTTGCCATTAAACCGCTTTCACCGATAATATCATCCACAACATCAGTACCGGTGCCTATTGTAACAGTATTACCCGCAGTTGTTGCAGCAGATACAATGTCTGTCGGAAAAGAAGTCGGTTTATTTGTACCGAAAAATATTGCAGAATCTATTGCAATACCGAAGGCTTCAACAATTTGAGGTTTTAAAGCAGCCCATATATCATAAGAAGCATCATCTATAACGGCTTCCGGAATAGGTATTATTACGGCAATTTCTTCTGCCGTAAGCGTCAATTTATCCCATTCGGCATTTGTTGTTTTCTTTTGAGCGGTATCTCCGTTTAAAAAATATGCGTTTGGCAAAGAAGCCGCAATTGGAAGTGTTTGTTGTTTTGCACTCATATTGGGAAGTTGTTTAAACATTCTCAATGCAGCAGAAGATGTCGGCATGTTTTGAATAATTTCATTTGAAACTTCAACAGGAATAAGTGCATCCGCATTGTTTCTTGAAATGTAAAGTGCATCTTGTGTCATTTTAATCTCCTTTTATTTTTATCTACCTAATGCAGAGCGGATATAATTATTCATTTGCTGAGAAGGTGTATAATTAACAGCCCTGCCTCCACGGAAAGAATATCCGTGTTTTACTTTTGGACTTTCAAACAAAAACGGATTTTCTACCCTGTAAGAAGCTAAAAATTCATCAATGTTGTCACACTCTTCCAGCATATCTTTAAGTACAAGAGAAGGCTTTAAACATCCGAACTTTTCAAGCTTAAATAAAATATCCTGTTGTATTTTTTGTTTGCAAACGGAGTCCAATTCCGTTTTAATTTCATCAAATTGTTTTTGAACATCAGCTTTTTCTTCGTTTGATGTTTTCAAAGCATTGCGGTATTTTGCACATTCTCTATGCAATTTTGCAATCTCATTTGACGAAACATTTTCTTGAGCCGCAGGCTCTTCTTTTTCTTGGCTTTCAACCTCGGGTTGAAAATTTTCATCAGACATAATTTCTCCTTTCTGATGTAAAAATATATAAAATATTTCAAAATCATTGAATCAGTTGTTTTTAAAAGAGATACAGCAATATTGTCAACCAATAGTTGACGTCCATAAAAATAAAATCATTATTTTTTCTAATAATATTTACAAGCCAACAAGGCTTAATTAAATCATTTTTTTGATTCCGTTCAAAAAATTTAAACAATTTTCAGTTTGTTTTTGCTCTTGAATTTTTTCAAGTTCTTTATTGTATTTGCAAAGAGAAATAAGGGCAAAGCACATTTTTTTAGGAGTTGCATTCCAAAATTCCGTATCACTCCAACCCAAAAAGTTTTTCGCAACAGCATAACTTCCTTCAAAATCATAAAAAAGAGAATTGTTATTTACAGATTTATAGTTTGAATTTAATGATTTAAGTTCTTTTCTAAAATTAATCATATCAGGAAGCAGATTCTTAAAATGAGCTTTTAAAGTTGCCAAATCATCTAAATCTAACGTTGGTTCAGAAAGCAATAGAGCTTTAACTTTAGCCAGACCGTAAGAACCGTGTTTCTTATATGCAGCAACAGCAATAAGATTTATAGTATTTTTTGCTGATAAATTATTTTTAAAAACGAATTTTTCATAAATTTCATAAAAACCCAAACCTGTTATTGTTTCTAAGATATCAATACTTTTGTGGTCAAAATCACATTCAAAAAATTTGTCATTGAGTTCAATAAGACAAGGAAAGTTATTAATATTATTCTTCATACTAACCACCTATCATGTAACGTAAATTGGCATTGTTGTATTTAATATTGTCTGCCGTTATGTTTGCCAAAAGATTTTTATTATCCAGCAAATATTTTTGAACGTCTTTTGAGTCCCAGGCTTGTACGTTAAAATTATTTACAACAACATTTCCCAATTTATCGTAATCATTGTAAGCAGAGTTTTCAGCAGGACTTAAAACTCTTTCACCACCCTTTAAAACAGCAAGATACTCTTGTGTTCCAGGAAGAGAATAACTTGCGGAAGATGGTATTACTCCGCCGGAATGATGTGAAGGAAGCCTTACGAAAAGACCGAGAAAAGAAGATAGAATAGAAGTTATTCCACCAAATCCGCCGTAGGAATCCGAAGAATTAACAGAAGATAAAAACACATCGGAATCTTGTTTACTTATCAAACTGTCGCTAATCGCTTTCGCTATAGTTTTAACAAAATAATTTTTCAAATCATTAAGCATATTTTTCATAGAATCACTAAAAGACTCCGATTTTTCGATTACATCTTCAAATGCAGAAGTAAAAATATTTGAAAACTCAGAAGAATCAAAACCAAGCTGCTCCAAAAAAGAGGAAGTTTCTTCACAGCTCTCGGCAATATTTTGAAACTTATTGATATCCGATGTATCAGACAGTCCTTGTTCCATTTTATTTTTTACCGAATTATATTTTTCTGAAGAAGTTATTAATTCTTTCATTTTGTTAATTTCAAGTTGATAAGAGGACTCTTTTTCACTTGAAGAATTTTCAAGATTTAGGGTAATTTCGGAAGTTTTTTCAGTATTTTCTTTGGTATTATTTGTACTGATTTGTTGAATATTTTGAATTAAAATTTTCAAATTTTTTTTGATTTCTTTTGAAAAATCATCAAAAGAAGAATTAAAATTGTTCATAATAATCCTTTCAAAAATAAGTATTAGCAAGTTTAGTAAAACAGATGTCTTTTTGCAAAGCGGGTTTCGTAAAAAGCGACAGCATAACGAGTTTCGTCCATTGCATCATCATTTTCTTTAACAGGAACATCTTCTTCATATCTTGAAGATAATTTTTCATCTTCTGAGGGATACCTGTATGATTTAAATTCATTAATTGTATTAGGACACCGTTCAGAATTAATGATAAGACAATCATAATTTATTATACTTCTTAGAACCCCTATACTGTCTTGTAATCGAGGTTTTTCCTCATAAATAATCATATTTGGCAAAGCTTTTCTGAGTTTATGATTTTGTTCGGGGCGGGCATTATCGGCATTTAAAAATCTAAAATAGCGTCCGTATTCATTTTGTTTATTGTTTATCCACTGAATAACATCATTTTCATTAAGTTTTGAACCAAAAAGTTCATCAATTTTATAATAGACATTATTTTTTGTTATTCCGTAAAGACCGCACGATAGAGGGTGATTCCAGCCCCAATCCAGTCCGAGAAAATATTCTGTAAAATCGTTATTGTTAATTTTATCGAAAACAACGGAATGCTTACAGGTATGTTTAATTTCGGAAAATGTATCATAAACAAGCCCATCCGCAACAACCCAAAGACCTTTTATTTTACGTGCTTCAAAAATTCCGCTGTATAGTTTTTTTTGATTTTCAATAAAGGTTTTGCTTAAATTGGCATTATCTTTCATTGTAAAGTGAAAATAATCAAAAACGCTTTTAACAGAAATATCGTTATCAAGATATGGTTTAATTTTTTCCTTATATAGCCAGTGGTTTGGACTTTCGGGGTTACTATCTGCAATCATTCTTGCGTTTTCCGGAGTAAGTCTGCTGACAGCCATATTATAGAAAGAATAGTGATGTTTCGGAAGTTCATTTGCATACCAAAAATCCCAAGTACCGCCTTGAATGGCTGCTTCACTATCGGACTTTCCTCCACCTGTAACAAGGCAATTATAAGTTTTACCCCACAATTTTATGTCAAGTTCTCCGGATTGGAAATTAAATTTGCAATCCGCACCGTGATAATTAGTTAAATAAGGTAGAAGTTCAGATAGTACATTTGTTCTTACGGTTCCTTTAGAATAACCGGAAAAAACTTTAAGAAAATCGTTTCCGACAAATTGAAAAATTTGAGGAATTTTATAAATTATAGAAAGTGTTTTTCCCGAGCGGGCAGCACCGTCGCAGAGGGTAAAGAACTTCATATCTTCAGGCCTTTTACTTAAAAAAAGCCTGTGTTGTTTTCCATATTTTGATTTAGTCCAATCAATCGGCATCAATATCCTCACTATCTGCCATTTTTTCAAGGCTTGCCAGATAAGCTTTCTGAATTTCAGCGGGAAGCATTCCGTCTGCTTTTGCTTCTTTAGAACTGCTGCTCATTGCTTTTCTTTCTTCAGAAGTCGCCAAAATTTTATAAAGAGCTATTTGCAAAGTAGGAGTAGAACTTTCATACCACTTGGCACGAAGTTTTTGTTTAATCATTGTTTTGTTATTTTCAATTGCATCTTTTACTTCATCTGACTTATCAAGTCCGTACACATAAAATGTTGATTTTGAAAAAGGCAAAAGAGCAATCAAATCACTGATAAATAATATTTTGTAGTCTGAAATAAGCTGTAAACACTTATTTATCAATTTTTTGTATTGAGTTTTTGAAACAGGCATCTTTTTTTTAGCAGGCATAAAGACCTCAAAGTTTAGAATAGTATGTAACTACATCACCGAGAATTTCGGATTTATTGTTGAAATTTTTTCTTAATTGAACATAGATTGGCTGATTATTTGCATCAAAGCGATTTGTTTTTTTGAAATCACCAAAATAATAATTTTCGTTGCTTTTTGTTCCGGAAGCAGCGGTTTCAAGAAAACGTTTTCTTTGAGCAACAGCTTTTTCAAACGCTCTAAGGGCTTTAATGCCTCTTTGTTCTTTTATATAAATTTCATAATTAATATCTTGTTCTATAAATCTTGAAACACGAGTACCGCAATGCGGACAATGACCGTATTCCAAACATCTGTATAATATACCTTTTTTAGGCAGAACAACTTTTTCGGCAGCATAAAACTGCCTGCCGCAACATGATAACACTATCTATCCCTCCTTAAAAATAAAATTTGTCAGCATTCACGCCTATTTAGGTCTTATGTGAAACTTTCAAATCAAAGGCTGAATTCAATATAACAGGTATTTTTTTTCTTCGCAAGTTCACCTGTATAACAAAAATAACAAGTGAAACAAGGAAAATTGTTTGTAAATTATTTGTTACAATCAGACTTTTAAAAAGGCTCAAAGAGTTTATAATAATTATATCTTGAGGATTTAAAAACAGTTTTAAAAAATTTTTATAAAAATGAACTTTTTAAAAAATTTTTCGTTTTACAGATTGAAAGGCAAATCAATGGACAAAAAATGTAATAAATATGAAGCATACTTCACTTTTGCTTCTTTTGACGAATATGAAAAGCATCTTTCAACCTGTGAAGATTGCAAAAAAGAAAAAATAAAAGAAGATCAATTATCTTATTTAATAAAAGATTCGGCAGAAACATACAAAGATTTATACAAAAGGCAAAAAGTAAAAAAAACAATGATAAAAATTGCTTGCGGTCTGCTTCTTTTTGTTTCTTTCGGAACTATTGCAAACTTTGAAACAACACAAACAAACAAGAACATACATTTAATTACAAACAGTGATACGTCTGTTATATCTGAAGCAGGGCTTCCTGTTGATGAATACGGTTTTTTTGACTACCAATAGGAAAATATGCTTTGAAACAAATTATAGACAGATACAAAAACAATATTAAAACTATAATAAAAAATCTGACAGGCAACCCAAATGAAGATTTGGAGCAAGAGGTTTATATAAAAACGTGGAAAAATCTTGACAAATATAAAGAAAGAGGGAAATTTCGCCAATGGATAAGTACAGTGACATCAAATATCTGTAAAGATTATCTAAAATCATCACAAACAAAAATAACCAAAATTTCATCACCAATAGAAGACAATATCAATTTAATTTCTCAAAAAGATAATACGGAAAATATTTTTGAAATAAAACAAAGAAGAATAAAAGTATCAAACGCCATTTTATCTTTAAAACCAAAGTTTCGTGAAGTCATTGTAATGTATGAAATAGACGGATTGAGTTATGAAGAAATCGGACAAAAACTCAATTGTCCTACAGGAACAATAAAATCTCGAATATTTAAGGCAAGACAAGAATTGTCAGAAAAACTAAAAAATTTACTTGAATAAAAGAAAGGTATTAATATGAAAAAATCATTTTTTTTAGCATCAATGCTCGCAATAGCACTTATTGCTCCAAACACGGCATCTTTTGCACACTATACCCCCCCCCTGGATATGCATAAATGCCCGCCTTATGCAAAAGAAATGCCAAAATTATACGATAAAAAAGGCAATGAACTTAAAAATCCACCAAAACCAGGTGATAAAGTTTACGACAGAAATGGTAAACAAATACAACGTAAAGCACCATCGCACCGTATGAAAAAAAAGTTTAAAGGACCTGAACTTAACCTATCAGATGTGCAAAAAAATAAAGCCGACAAAATAAGGGAAGAATCAAAACAAAAAATTAAACCTATCATAAGAGAAAGTCATAATTTACAAAATCAAATATGGAAAATTGAAGACAACGATAATTTAACAAAAGAACAAAAACATGAACAAATTAAACCACTTATAGAACAATTTCATAAACTTCACCAACAAGCAAATGCAATCAGGCAAGAAGATATGAAAAAATTTGAATCAATTTTATCTGAATCGCAAAAGAAGGCTCTTGAAAAATTCAAAAAAGAACACAAATCGTTTCGCAAACACGGAAGATCAATGCCGCCAAAAGGAAGGCATTAAATAACGCAACCAAGACACGACACTGTCAACAATATGGCGACATTTGACAAATTATACAAATTATCCAACTAATTTACATACGCCAAAGGTTAACTCTTTTGGCTTTTTTTTATTCATAAAGCATGTAATAATCAGAATATGCAAGATAACAGATATAAAAATTGTTCTGATGAAATAAAAGAAATATTCAATAATATTGCAGCCAAATATGATTTTATGAATAATATAATGACTTTATTTATTCATAGAAAAATAAAACAAGATGCCGTCAAGCATATAAATCCGAAGGCAAACAAAATTCTTGATATTTGCACAGGAACAGGAGACATTGCCGGTTATATATACGATAATTTTCCAACATCAAAGATTATTGCCATTGATTTTTCAGAAAAAATGCTGCAGATTGCAAAGAAAAAAAGCAATAAAAAAGATATTGAATTTATACAAATGAATGCAGAAGAAACATCTTTTCCTAATAATTATTTTGATGCTTGCATAATCGGATTCGGATTAAGAAACATACCTTGTAAGACAAAAGCATTACAAGAATTTCACAGAATTTTAAAACCTGACGGACAACTTATAATAACTGATATTTTCAAACCTTATCATCAATGGCTTTATTCCTTATTTCTAAATAAAGCCATACCCTTTGTTGCAAAAATTTTTACAGGAAAGCAAGAATCGTATGAATATTTAATAAAAAGTATTAACAACTTTTATTCTGTAAAAGAAATATCAGAAATTTTAGGTAAAAACAAATTTATTGTAAAACAAACTTTTTCTTATCTTTTTTCAACAATAACAACGATTGTAACGAAAAAAATTATATAATATTTTCTTTAATAGCTTTCACAGCTGCTTGTACACGGTCATCTACACATAATTTTTGCAAAATGCTGCAAACATGTGCTTTTGCAGTATGAACACTAACTATTAATTCTTTAGCAATTTCTGTATTACTTTTACCTTGAACCAAATGCTTAAGAACTTCCAATTCTCTGTCTGTAAGCTGAGCTCTTGCATCAGAAATTTCAGATTTTGGTAAAGAAGAAATATTTTCAGGCTTCGGGAATAATGCCAAAGCGGACTTTGCAACATTTGCATCAATCCAACAAGCACCTTTCGCAGCAGAGATAATAACTTGTGACAAAATATTCGGGTCAATATCTTTTAAACAATAAGCACAAGCACCTGCTCCAAGAGCGGCAACAACCTCTTCTCCTCTTTCGTGCGAAGTCAAAATTACAATATTAGTATTAGGAGCAATGTCTTTAGCCTTTAATGTTGCTTCAAGTCCGTTCATTCCCGGTAAACCCAAATCCATCAAAACAACATCCGGTTTTTCTTTTCTTATTAATTCAAGACCTTCTGCCGCATCTTCTGCCTCACCGATAACATTTATATGTTCAAATTCGTTCAAAGTGGAACGTAACCCAATTCTTGTCAGCTTATAATCCTCAATAATTATAACCTTAA
>JBJEGL010000072.1:0-3321 GCA_051875035.1 Candidatus Gastranaerophilaceae bacterium
CTCTTTTCATCATTCTAATTTATATCTTCCTCGATATTTTCGGGTTGGTACGTATTAATTGTAGCACATGCCACTTCATAATTACTATCATCAAAAATTTGACAGTCAAAAGAGCTGATTTTATTATCTCTGTATATTTCTTTTATTTTTATATAATACTCTTTTCCATTTGCAAATTTTGTAAGTGCATTGTTATAAAGCCTTGAACCCAATAAAAATCCTATTTTAGGCTTTTTTAATTTTTCTTTCAGATATGCATAACACCCTACAGTTTGTGCCATAAGTTCTATTCCTGCCATTGAAGATATTCCGTTTAATTTTTTATCGAAAAACGGCATTGTATCTTTGATTTTTGTTGATGCTAAAAAATAATTGCTGTCAAAATCAAATTCAATAACTTTATCAATTAAAACCATAGGATAATTGTGAGGAAGCATTTCTTCTATATTTTTATCTGTTATGTCCATGACTTTTATTCTCCAATCAGCATTACCGAATTTGTTCCCCCGAAGCCAAATGCATTGCATAAAGCAATTTTTACCTTTTTTTCTATATTGTTTTCAGCAAGTTTTATATGAGGAATATTTAAATCATATTCACCGTCATAAATATGTTTTAAAATTAAACCGTTTTTTATAGTATGACAGCATAATGCAGTTTCTATCGCTGCAGCCGCACCAAGACAATGCCCCGTATACGGCTTTGTTGAACTGCAAAAAACTTTATCTTGAAAAACCCTAAAAACAGCATTTGCTTCCATTGTATCATTGGCTAAAGTTCCTGTTCCGTGCAAATTAATATAATCTACATCATCCGGAACAATACCTGCAATTTTTATAGCTTTTTCAATTGCATTAGAAGCTTGTATTCCTGTTGGTTCCGGTGTTGAAGTGTGATATGCATCCGATGTTTCTCCAACAGATAATATTTTAAGACCATAATCAGCTCTTTCTATAGTAAACAAAGCTGCTGCTTCCCCTATATTTATACCTTTTCTGTTTTTTGAAAACGGTAATGATTTATTATGAGAAAGAACTTCAAGAGCATTAAAACCAAGTATTGCGACATGTGCCAAAGAGTCAACGCCTCCGGCTATTACTGCATCACATATATCGTTTTCAATCAGTCTTTTTGCAGTTGCGAATACTTTAATGCCCGAAGAACACGCCGTAGATATACTTGCGGTATAGTTTGCCGTACTGAACTCTTTCTGCAAAAAAAGTGCGGGATTGCCTATTTCTGAAAGAACTATATTTTGTGTTATTCCAAATTCTTCTATACCACTATTTGTAGTTGCAATTATTATTGCAATTCTGTCTTTTTTATACTTTTGAAAAAACTCTTGTAAATCAAAGTTTTCTAAGCATTTTTTTAAAATTCTGTTTGCTCGTATGTCAAAGTTTTTATCTTCAATACAAGGTAAATCCGTTTTAATTTTTCCGTAATAAAAACCTTTCTCAGGAACGTATTTATCATCATACTCAAGTTTTTTCGTACCATAATGAACGGCATTTTTAAAAATCTCATCAATGTCGTTTCCAAGATTACATATAGCGTTATATTTTGTAATACAAATGCCTGTCATGTTTGAATTTTAGACTGTTTTTTATTAAACTGATTTTATCATGAAAACTAAATATTTTGAATTTTTTATAAAAACTTATTCTTCCAATTTATCAAATGATTTAAATTTTTTACCGATGTTATTTGCAAGAAAGCTTTCTTCTTTGGATAAGGCAGCTTTTTCAACTTTATTTGATTGCATAAAAACAAATTCTATATTGAATACAAACCTTGTTTTTGCCTCAATATACGGTCAATTTGACAGGATTAACATGTTAACAAGTCAATATACCAATGATAATGAAGTCTCTCCTGCAGTTTTTTCAACATCAGTGCACAATAACACTATTGGTGCTTTTTCTCTGTTTAATAAAATTACAAATGCATACACCTCTGTTTCTGCAGGAAAAAATACAATTTCCTCAGCTCTTTGTGATGCTGTTCTTGAACTAAAGGAAATCGAAAATGTTCTTTTTTGTTATGCTGATTGCATAGATGGAAAAAAGAAGAGTCTTTCGATTCTACTTTCCTTAAATAACGAAGAGAATGCAAGGAAATTTATTTTTTACAATACACATAATGAAAATTTTTCAGACAATGAATATTCCGATTTATTAATGTTATTACAGAACAACACAAATAGTTTTAATTCAAAATATTATACAATAAAGAGGATTTATGATTAGATTTATGAGGTCTTGTTTTGCCCTTTTTACGTACATATTATTCGCATTGGGAGCAATGGTAATCGGTTTTATCATATTTCCGTTATTAAGAATTTTTAGCAATAATCCTAAAAAAGAGGCATCTAAAATCATTTATAAATCCTGGCATTTTTTGATACTTTATCTTACATTTTTTAAAATAATAAAAATAAATTACCCAAAAGAACTCACAGAAATTAAAAATAAAGTCATTGTTGCATCACACCCGAGTTATATAGATATTGTTATTTTAATTGGTCTAATTCCGAATTCTATTTGTCTTGCAAAAAAGAATATTTTGAAGAATCCTATTATGAAAAACATTGTAAAGATGTTATACATAACAAATGATACGGATATTGACAATTTCAAGATACAATCAAAAGAAGTTTTGGACAGCGGATTTAATATAATAATTTTTCCGGCAGGGCACAGAACGAAAAATGAAGAAAATATCCATATTCACAAAGGTGCGGCTCTTTTAGCTATCGAAAATAATATTCCGATTATTCCCATTCAAATAAATGTGCATCCGTCTTTTTTACAAAAAGAATCATGTTTACTTGATTTGGGTGACAAAACTGCCGTTTTTGATATTGAAATGAAATCTGAAATAATCCCCAATAAAGTAAAAACTGACGGAATAACCGAGATTTTATTAAGAAAAAAAATTTGCGAATTAATAAAAGAAAATATCTGATTTTGATATTATTTTTGCTATTTGATTTTCTTATGATTTAAAGTATAATTTTTGTATGATATTAGAAGATGAAATAAAAAATTTAATCATTTCTTCACTCGGACTTGAAGACATAACTATAGATGATATTAAAAATGATGAGCCTCTCTTTGGAACAGGTTTAGGGCTTGATTCAATTGACGCACTTGAATTTGGTATGGCTCTCAGAAAAAAATATAATATTGTTCTTGATGAAGACAAAGAAGTAAATAAACAATATTTTTCTTCGGTTAATACACTTGCAGCATTAATAAGGTCACAAGCAAATGACAAATAATCTTTCAAAAGAAGAAATAGTTACAAGGTTAACAGATA
>JBJEGL010000073.1:0-12199 GCA_051875035.1 Candidatus Gastranaerophilaceae bacterium
CATTCTTTGGAATGTATGCAAATAGCGGATAAAGTAGTTGATATGTTTCCTGTTAAATTAAATCGTGATGAAGTTGTTGCAGCGAGTATTATTCATGATTTAGGAAAAATTTTTGAATACAATATGAATAAAGAATCGGGAAAAATTGATTATAGTGAAGGTTTTTATGAAACCTGGATTTCACATTCTCAATGGGGATTTACGACTTGTATGACAGGCGGTTTTCCGAGAATAGCCAAGATGATAGCTGCACACCACGGCAGAAGCGATTGGGGTTCTATGATTGACTTAAATCAAAAGGACTTAGAACCGTATGTATATGTACTTCATCATATAGATGATTTGTCTGCCAAATTCGGAAAAGTATCGGTTGCTGATTTATAATTACGGAGAAAATAAAATGAAAAAAATATTTCAAATTTTATGTATATTAAGTTTAATGAGCGGATTAAACGTTAATGCCGCACCTTTAAAGGCTGATATAAGCAGTGAACATATTCCGGCAGGTACTGTTATTGCTGTAAAAACGTTTGATTATGCAGACAGTACAAAATCACAGGAATATGACAGATTTGATGCAGTGACAATGGCAGATATTGTTGCGGGTGATAAAATGATTTTGCCGAAAGGAACAATAATAAGGGGTTCCGTAAGGCAGGTTGTACCTAAAAAAATGCTTTCAAAGGATGCGGCTGTATATGTTAAATTTGACCACATAGTAAGTCCTACAGGCAATCAAATACCTGTTTCAATGGCAGTTCATTCGGCTGATATTCTAACCGCTGACGGTGGATTAGGCTATGGAGGAAATTATAAAACTGCAAGCCTTCAAAATGTTGATAACGCAGGTAAAATTATTAAAAATATGACAAATTGGGGTATTAAAACTGGCGGTGAAGCTTGGAACGGATGGCCAAAATATGTTTTAACACCTATAAGTTCAATTATATCGGTACCTTGTGCAGGACTTTATTTAATTGGTGATGAAGTTGTTGATATTTTCAAAAAAGGTAATGACATTGCACTTAATCAAGGTGAAGTTATAAATCTTATGTTCCTTCAGGGAGTAGATGTTCCGACACACTAATGTTTAAATTTATAATTAACGTAATAAAAGCCATAGAGATTTTTTCGGGGATAAAATGCCCCGAAAATCTTATTGGGAAAATTTTGAGAGAAAGAAAACAAACTCTTGCTACAACAGAATCTTGTACAGGTGGTCTTGTAAGTTCTTTGTTGACAGATGTTTCAGGAAGTTCTGAGTATATTTTTGCAAATTTTGTAACATATTCAAACGAAGCAAAAATGAAGTATCTTGGAGTGTCTGAAAATACATTAAATACTTATGGTGCGGTAAGTGAACAAACTGCAAAAGAAATGGCAGAAGGACTTTTAAAAGTTTCCGGATGTGATTATGCAGTTGCAACAACAGGAATAGCAGGACCTACAGGCGGAAGTGTTGAAAAACCCGTAGGTTTAATGTATGTAGGTCTTGCGGATAGAAATGGTGTAAAAGTCATAAAAGTTCAACAATCGCCAAAATTGTATAGAAGACTTATGAAATTTGCTTTTGCAAAAATAGCGTTAAAAGAATTATACTTATTTATGAAGTGAGGTTTTTATGAAAACAATAACAATGATAAACGGTGACGGAATAGGACCTGAAATCAGTGCTGCTGTGATGAAAATAATTGATGCGGCAGGTTTGAAAATTGATTGGGATATTCAAACGGCAGGTGCAGAAGTTGCGGAAAAAGAAGGAACACCGCTTCCTCAAAGAGTTATAGATTCTATTAAAAAAAATAAAATAGCTTTAAAAGCTCCTGTTACAACTCCAATCGGAAAAGGATTCAGAAGTGTAAATGTTCAGCTTAGAAAAGAATTGGATTTGTATGCAAATTTGCGTCCTTGTAAGAACTTTGAAGGTATCAAAACGCCTTTTGAAAATGTAAATCTTGTTGTGGTAAGAGAAAATACGGAGGATTTGTACGCAGGTATTGAAAGAATGGTAGATGATGATACTGCGGAAAGTATAAAAATTATAACAAGGAAAGCTTCTGAGAGAATTGCTGAATTTGCATTTAAATATGCTGTTAATAATGACAGAAAAATGGTGCATGCAGTTTCAAAAGCAAATATAATGAAATTTTCCGACGGATTATTTTTGGAATGTTGCCGAAAAATTGCGGAAAAATATCCTCAAATAGAATACAAAGAAATTTTGGTAGATAATCTTTGTATGCAGCTTGTTCAGCATCCGGAAACTTTTGATGTGCTTGTTCTGCCGAATTTATACGGCGATATTGTTTCTGATTTAACAGCAGGATTAACGGGAGGACTCGGACTTGCAAGAGGTGCAAATATCGGTCTTGAATGTGCTGTCTTTGAACCTGTACACGGTTCTGCACCGGATATAAAAGGTCAAAATAAAGCAAATCCTTCAGCTCTTTTGTTGAGTGCGGTAGAAATGCTTAAATATATTGGGGAAAAAGAAACTGCCGCAAAAATAGAAAATGCACTTTTTAAAACATTAAAAGAAGGAAAAGTTTTAACGGCAGATTTGGGCGGAAATGCTTCAACGACGGAATTTACAGAGGAAATAATACGAAATTTGTCTTGTTGAGAAATATTTAGAAATATGTAATAATAAATTGTTCATTTACGGGAAAAAATTATGCAAAAAAAAATTTTAGTTGTAGATGATGATACGGATATAAGAGAGCTTTTGGAATTTGACCTTGCTCAAAGCGGATATGACGTTGATACGGCAAAAGACGGAGGGGAAGGTCTTCAAAAGGCTCTTTCAAATAATTATGACATTATTTTACTTGATGTTATGATGCCAAAAATGAATGGTTTTGATGTTTGCAAAAATATCAGAATACATAAACCGAATGTTCCTATTCTTTTGTTGACGGCAAAAGGAACAATAAATGATAAAACAGACGGTTTTAATTCCGGAGCTGATGATTACATAGTAAAACCTTTTGATATTCAAGAGGTATTGTTAAGAGTCAGGGTTTTATTACGCAGGAACTCTAAGGAAGAAGATAAACAAAGTAAAACAGTAAAAGAAATTCTAAAAATTGGTGATATAGAATTATTTCCGGATTTTCTTGAAGTTTGTATAAAAGATAAAAAAATAAAACTAACTCCTACTGAATTTGAAATTTTATATTGTTTAATGCAGCATTTTAATACTTCGGTTACACTTGCAGTTCTTCTCGATGAAGTTTGGGGATATGGAAGTGATGAAGATGTTAGAATGCTTAGAGTTCATGTAGGCGGATTGCGTCAAAAAATAGAAGAAAATCCGAAACATCCCGTATATCTGCAAACAGTTACGAATGTCGGGTATAAGTTGACACCTTTTGTGGAAGAGGAATAGTGAAAAAAAGAGTAAAAATATTTAAACCTCACAGATTAAAAATTGTTGAACAAGTGATTGTTGTAACTCTTTTTTCGCTAATAATACCTCTTATTATTACCGGTATTATTGTTAATAATATAAATCGTCAAGCTTTGGCAAGAGAGCTTGGGACAACAGCAAAAATGCTTGCTCAAACCGTTGATGAAAATATTTATAATATGTTTGAAGCAGATGATGCCAAAATAAAAGAACTTGCAATGGCGGTAAAATTTTTACCTGATAAAAAATCTGTTAATAATTTTCTCAATGAAGTTATAAAATCGACAAATACTTTTTCAAATTTAGAAATTTTAGACGTAAATCCTGATAATTTACCTGTTTGGGTTACGGATAACCCTCATATTGATGCAAAAACGGGAGAATTTACGGTTGCAGAACCTCTCGGAAATAATAAATTTCTTGTAGGAACAATGCGTAAAGATTATTTAAACAGACAAGTTTTTAAAAATATTAATGAAAAAACCAGAGAAATTTTTGTTATTTCAAATACAGGAAAGTTATTATTTTCTTTAAATTTTGACGAAGAAGACTTTAAAATGCTGCTTTCTGCAATGCCGCAGGTATCGGTTGTCGGTGAATCAATTTATATTGGTGACAGAGAGTATCAACCAATGGTTTACAGAAAAATGAAATGGTCTAATACGGTTATTCTTGTTAATACAACGGCAGAACTTACGGAAAGGACGATATATACTTCTGCTTGGAAAATATTTACGGCAATGCTTGTATCGACAATTGCAAGTATACTTTTTGTAATTTTATACACATATTATTTATACATAAATATAAGGCAGCTTTTTAAGGGAATAATAGCTCTTACAAAAGGAAATTATTCAAGAAAAATAAGGCTTTTAAAGAATATATTTACACCTTATGAACTTGTATTTTTGGCAATGGAATTTAATAAAGCGGCAGATGAAATTAATTTGTCATATTCCAAATTAGAAAAGCAGAAAGAGGAATTGGAGCATCTTAATAATTTTCGTTCAAATTTAATAGATACGGTAAGTCACGAATTCAGAACACCTCTTACGAGTATAAAAGGTTATACATCAAGACTTATGAGGCACGATATTACAATTGATGAAGCAACATTAAATAAGTCATTAAAAATTATAAAAAACCAAAGCGAGCGATTAAGCAGAATAGTAGACGATTTGCTTGTAATACCGGATATAGAAGGTGCAAAAATTAATATACAAAAAGAACCCGTTAATGTTGCCGAGGCTGTTGAAATTTCTTTAATTTCAGTTAAAAATATAGAAAATAGAGAAGTTATTAATAATACTGCGGATAAAACTATGTGGGTAAGTGCAGACAAAGACCGTTTTGAGCAGGTATTAATTAACCTTATTGAAAATGCTAATAAGTATGCAAAAGAAGATACACCTTTAATAATAGATGCAATCAACGTAAGGGGAAAAGTTACTGTAATTTTAAAGAACAGTGCGGATTATATTGACAAAAAGACTGTTCAAAAATTGTTTGAAAAATTCGTAAGACTTGATGATAAAACGACGAGAACTACAAGAGGTACAGGATTAGGTCTTTTTATAGTTAAAGGTTTATTAAAAGCAATGGGTGGAGATATTTTTATCAAATCTACCCCAAATGATGAATTTATTACGTATGTAGTGTTACCATCGGAGGAAGTATAGATGAAATTTATGAGAGAAGCTTTAAAAATAGCTGCACAATCGGGTGAAGATTTGCCGATAGGTGCCGTGATTATGAGAGATGGAAAGGTTTTGTCCAAAGCACATAATAAAAAAGAAGTGAAAAATGATGTTACGGCTCATGCGGAGATTCTTGCAATTCAATCGGCAGAAAAAAAGCTTGGAACATCAATTCTTGATGATTGCGAAATTTATATTACGCTTGAACCTTGTCCTATGTGTGCGTGGGCTATTTTAAATGCAAGAATACCAAAAGTTTATTTTGGTGCATACGATTCTGTTTACGGTGCTTTGGGTACCGCTATGGATTTAAGAGATTATATTAACACAAAGACTGATGTTGTCGGAGGAATATTGGAAGAAGAATGTTCAAAGCTGATAAAAGATTATTTCAAGGAAATTCGCGAATAAAAGAATTTTTGGATTCTTATGCGGAAAAATACGATACAATAGATTTTATAAAAAATGATCCTTCAAAATTTATTCATCTTTATAAAAATAAAGATGATATTGAGATAGCAGGTTTTATAGCATCTATGTTTGCTTATGGAAAAAGAGAGCTTTTTATAAAATTGCTTGAAACTTTTTTGATTCCGAATAGAAATTTGAAAGAATTTGTTAAAAATTTTGATGAAAATGATGAAATTTTAACAAATTTCAATTACAGATTTTCAAAAGGTATAGATTTTATACAAATACTAAAAATTTTACAAAAAATATACTTTCAAAATGAATCACTCGGTACATTGTTTAGTTATTCATATGAAAAAAATCCTACAATAACAGGAATGCTTAGCGGAGTAACTGATTATTTTTACTCTAATGTGACAATGGAAATTACGCAGGGATTTTATCACCTTTTGCCTAATCCTGCTAAAGGAGGGGCAATGAAACGTATGAATATGATGCTGAGATGGTTTGTCAGAAAATCGGCAGTAGATAAAGGTATTTGGTCATTTATTGATAAATCCGAACTTATTATTCCGCTTGACGTGCATGTTGGTAATATTTCAAGAAAAATAGGTTTGTTATCCAGAAAAAATAATGACTTCAAAAGTGCTAAAGAAATTACCGATAACTTACTTTTACTTGACCCTCATGACCCTGTTAAATATGATTTTGCATTATTTGGAATAGGCGTGAATAATGATTTTTCCGCATTTAATATTCTTACGAGTTAATAAAATTGATTGTCAACTGCTGGTTGACAAATGGTGTAAAAAATATTTTGTTTGATTTTATACACAAGAACATTACTGTTATTCTGAGGAAGCAAAGTGACCGAATAATCTTAAATTAGATATACTGTTTAAACATGACAGAAAATTTATTGTCATTCTGAACTCTTCAATATTTTGAAGGTGAAGAATCTCAATAAATTGAAAATTATAGATATTTTCCTACCACTCTGCACTATAATTCTTGCACTTAAGATACTTCGGACAAATAACATTTTTTGTCCGAAGTATGACAGTTAATTTTATGTGTAAAATTAATATTTTGTCATTCTGAGTGCGTAGCACGAAGAATCTTTTACATGAACTTAAAAAATTAATAGATACTTCGGCAAAAGCCTCAGTATGACTGTTTATTCTGTTATCACTCAGTTGGCATAAATTCTTCGGTCACTTCTTCCTCTTGCAAAAAACATTCACCGGACGTTTTTTGCGGCGGCAGAGTCCTCAGAATGACGGATTATTTGTCATTCTAAACCCGATAGCATTTGAACGAGCGAGCAGAGTTCTCAGTATGACCATTTCCAAGCTTAAATACTTCAATTTGCTCTCCAATCAGATGCTACGTAACTAATTTTAGTCGTTATGACTCGAATTTTGTGCAATTTTATGTAAACTGCTGTATAATTTAACAAAAAGGAAAGAACAATAATGAAGTATTTAATAATTGGAGCAGGCGGTACAGGCGGAATGATTGCTGCTTCATTACATCGTAAAGGTTTTGATACATCTGTTATTGCAAGAGGAAAACATCTTTTTGCGATTCAAGAAAACGGTTTGCATATTAAATCAAAACTTTTTGGTGATTTTACCGCAAAATTAAAAGCATTTTCTCAGGAAGAATATACTGAAACACCTGATGTTGTTTTTATTTGCGTAAAAGATTATTCATTAAACGAAATTATTCCTTTTTTAAAAAAAATTTGTACATCAAAAACAATTGTTATTCCAATATTAAATGTTTTCGGTACAGGAGAAAAAATTCAAAAAGAAATACCTGATGCAATTGTTCTTGACGGATGTATTTATATAATTGCTTTTAAGAGTAATATTGGTGAAATTTCTCATCCTTCCGATATGTTTAAAATAGTTTTTGGAAAACGAAGCTGTCAACAATTGGTTGACAATAAATTAGTACAGATAGAATCAGATTTAAAAAAAACAGGTATACAAGTATATTTGTCTGATAAAATAACTTCCGATACTTTTGCAAAGGTTACGTTAATATCACCGTATGCTGCTTGCGGTGCGTATTTTGATATTACAGTAGGAGAAATGCAAAAAGAAGGTGAAGCAAGAAAATTTTTAATCGGATTATTGAGTGAACTTCAAAAAATAGCAAATAAAATGAAGCTTGATTTAGGGTTTGATGTTGTTGAAAGAAACCTTGCAATTATAGATAAAATGTCTCCTGATACGATTTCTTCTTTATACAGGGATATAAAAAACAATTACCAAAGTGAAATTGACGGTCAAATTTTTGAGATTGTAAGACTTGGGGAAAAATTTGAAGCAGATGTTCCTTATTATAGGAAAGTTGCGGAAAAATTCGGCTTTAAAGAGTAGCTAAAAATATTAAAACAAAACACCAGCTTCTCTTGGATTTCTTCCGTATTTTATTTTTTTCCGATAACATACTGTTAAATAGCAAATATCTGCATTATCACTTTTTCTGTAAATTCTGCTTGAAAGAGTATTATTGTTTTTTTTGAATACTTCACAAATTAAATTATCTCCGAGATAAGATTCTTTTACGAACCTTGTATTATAAGAAAATAAATCATATTCTTTTGCAAAATTTGACGGAATAGTTTCTTCTAACATACGTATATATGCTAAGTTGTTAACGTGATAATTGAAATCCAAATCATGAACGGTAACTTCGTGTTTTTTTTCGCAAATCTTTTCTTTTTCGGAGAGAAAAATTTGTTTTTCCCTTTGTTCAAAAATTTTTTCATTAAAAACTTTGAGACAATTAAGAATTTCATCTGATTTAACAGGACGTCTTGTCTGCATATCCAATAAATACCAGCAGCTGTCGCCTTCTGCAATTATAGAATTTTTAAAGTAAATTTTAAAATCGCAGTAAGTTTTCATTTTAGATTTTTCACTAATCCAAATTTCAACAGAAAAATTTTCACTCCAAAAAGGCATTGCTCCGAAAAAATTTACTCTTAAATCAGAAATTACCCAAACAAGATTTTTTGAACAAATATCAAATGCGGCAACATTATTAGCAGCACAATATAAAGCGAATGTTTCTTGAAAATATTTTATTGCAGATATGTTTGTCAACCGATAGTTGACATCCAGATCTCCCCAGCTTACCGTATAAGTTTTTATGTATTTTGCACTCATTTTATTTTCCAATGCAAAAATTATCAAAAATACTATTTAAAATATCGTCTGTGACGAGTTCTCCTCTTATTTCACCGAGTTCAAGGAGAGCGGTTTTTACGTCGATAGAAATTAAATCTTGAAGTTCATTTCTTAATACACCGTCGAGGGCATTTTTAGATGCTTCAAGAGCTTTATTGAGGCAATTTTGTTGACGCTCGTTTGTAATGAATTCTGTTTCCTCATCGAGATTTTCGCAGACTAAATTTTTGATATAATTTTTTAGATTATCTATATTTTCGCCAGTTTTTGAAGAAATACAAATACAATCTTCATAATTTTTGTCGGTTAAATCAATTTTTGAAGCGATTTTTAAAACAGGTTTGTTTTCGGTAAGTTTAAAAATTTCTTCATCAGCTGCAGTCATTCCTTTTTGGGCATCAAAAAGAAACAGAACGGCATCACTTTCATCTATGCATTTTTTTGTAAAATCCATACCGATTTTTTCAATATTGTCGGCATCTTTTTCATTTCTAAGACCTGCCGTATCAATTATTGTTACGGGAATACCGTCTATATCAAGCATTTCTCTTATTGCATCTCTTGTTGTTCCTGCGGTATCCGTGACAATTGCCCTTTCAAAGTTCAATAAAACATTAAACAGAGAAGACTTCCCGACATTCGGTTTTCCGACTATTGCGACTTTTACCCCTTGTCTTAATACGTCTGAGCTTTTAGAAAATGCTGATACTTTTTCAATTTCAGCAATTATTTTATTTAATTCATTTTCTAAATATTTATATTCCGGTTCTGCGACATCTTCCGGAAAATCAACAGCAGCAATAATTTTGGATAATAAGTCAAACAACATTTTATGTATTTCGGAAATTTTTTGTGAAAGTCTTCCGGCAAGGTTTGCAGCACTTTTTACGGCAAATTTAGAGGTTTTTGCGTGTATTACATCTGCAACGGCTTCGGCTTTTGATAAATCCATTTTTCCGTTTAAAAAAGCTCTTTTAGTAAATTCTCCTCGTTCTGCGGGTCTTGCACCATATTTATATGTTAATTGCAGAATTTTTTTGACTATATTTATTCCTCCGTGGCATTGAATTTCCACGGCATCTTCGCCTGTGTAACCGATAGGTGATTTAAACGGTAAAACTATGACTTCATCAATCATTTCACCTTCGTCAACAATGTTTCCGTAATTTATCCTCATTGGTTTAAGGCTTTTGGAAAAAATTTTTTCACAAATTTCAAAAGCTTTATTTCCGGACATTCTGATAATTCCGATTGCTCCTATACCAAAAGGCGTTGCTATTGCACTTATTGTATCTGTTTCATAATTTATTGCCATACCTTTTTTATAGCAAAAAAATGATTTTTTCTCAAACTGATTGCCCGAAAAGGTAAAATACGATATAATTTTTGCAAGGAAGATATTATGACAGATTGTATTTTTTGTAAAATAGCAAACCATGAGATACCGACAGAACCGGTTTTTGAAAATGATAAAGTTATTGCTTTTAATGACTTGAATCCTCAAGCACCGGTCCACATTTTGGTAATACCCAAAAAACATGTCGCATCTGTAAAAGATGTGGACGATATGGAGGTAATAAAAGATTTATTTGATGCAGTTCAAAGGATAGTGAAAGAAAAAAATATAACTGATTTTAGAACCGTAATAAATACCGGAGCAGAAGCAGGGCAAACGGTCTTTCATCTTCATATTCATATTCTTTCGGGCAGACCGCTTCTTTGGCCGCCGGGATAGCCGGAGTTTGTAGAATGCAATATCTTCGATGGTACGACAAAGATCCTGTTATTAAGGATTTTATGAATGCTCTTGAACGTCTTGACCAAGAGACGATATCTTTGCTTGCTCAAGATTTTATTCAAACGATGATGGAAGATGAAAAGATTAACGCCGATGGAGCTTTAATGTCTTTGATACAAAATGTTCCTCCGGGGTATAATCGTTGGTATGACAGAAATTATGATTTGCATTCCTGTCTTGAGGTTTTAAAATCTCTTGAACCTGAACATCAAAAACAGATTATTGAAAAATTTAGAGAAGCTATGTACCAGCTTATTACAACTATGTATTACGGTGAAGAACAAAATGAGTAAAAATGTTCTTATAACAGGGGCTTCTAAAGGTATTGGCAAGGTTATTGCCAAAAAATTTGCCGATAGTGGATATAACGTTTTTGTTACTGCCCGAAATGCAAAGGCTCTTGAAGAATTAATAAAAACAATACCTAACATAAAAGGTTTTTATGCAGGTGATTTGAAAATTAACCAGAATTTCGTTTATGAAGAAGCAAAGAAAGTTTTAGGCAATATTGATGTTTTGGTAAATAATGCGGGTGCTTATGTTTGTGCGGAAATTGAAAAAACTTCCGAAGAAGATATAAAAAATCTTGTAGAGCTTAATTTGATAGCACCTTATAAACTTACAAAACTTGTTATTCCGGATATGAAAAAACAAAAATTTGGAAGAATTATTAATATCGGTTCAGTTTCGGGTGTTGTTGGAGAAGCTTATGCAACTTTGTATTCTTTGACAAAATCTTCATTTACGGGTTTTTCAAAAGCATTGGCACTTGAAGTTGCGGAATATGGAATTACTGTTAATACAATCCATCCCGGATGGGTTGATACGGAGCTTATTGATTGTGAAAATATGACTTTTGAAGATAAGGAACTTATGGAAACAATTCCTCAGAGAAGGTTTATTGAACCAAAAGAAATTGCGGCACTTGCTCTGTATCTTGCAAGTTTTGACGCAAAAGGGTTAACCGGTCAATCAATAAATCTTTGCGCCGGAATTTCTATGGGATAATTATGCTTTCCTCTAATGTTTTTTTTTGAAAAAAAACTATTATTAAATTAATGAGGAGGGAAAGATGTCTTCAGAATTAAAAACTTTGAGTAAATCGGAAAAGCTTAAGCTTGCGGAAAAACATCTTGCTAAATATCTTTTGGAACTTAAAAGACATTTTAATTTTTCTGATTTTCAAATTCTCAAATTACTCGACAGCTCATCTCGAAGTATTAAAAAAAATCGACAAAACTTCCTTGTTTCAGAAATATTTAATATTTTTACGGTAAAGAAAGGTAATTAAAATAAGGAATTTATATAGCAAATTCTGTTAAATTATACAAAGTCAATATTATATCGAGTGATAACAAATTTTCTGTCATTCTGAGGGCTACTTTTTAATATTGATTACTTAGCATCCGATTGGAGCAGCAACTTGTTGCCCGAAGAATCTATGTCAACTAAGTGAAAATAAACTGTCATACTGAGGCTTTGCCGAAGTCTCTTAAATAAAAACAGATTCTTCGGTCGTTTAAATCTCTCAGAATGACACTGACTGTCATACTGAGGCTTTAGCCGAAGTATCTATTAATTTTTTAAGTTCATGTAAAAAGATTCTTTGTGCTACGCACTCAGAATGACTGCAATATTTTTGTGTGAAGTTTAATTCCTAAAATAATTTATGTAAACAATT
>JBJEGL010000074.1:0-12133 GCA_051875035.1 Candidatus Gastranaerophilaceae bacterium
GCCGCAACTATGCAATCACTCGGATATTCCGTCGGCTACTATAAGCCTGTTCAAACAGCTGCAAGAAACCAAAACGGTTTTGTTGCATCACAGGATGTTGCTTTTATAAAAAAAATAGACCCGAATTTAAATGCATTGGCATCATACGTATTCCAAACAGATGCAATGCCAATGCTTGCCGCAGAATCCGAAAAAACAAAAATTCAGCCAGATGTTATTGTAAAAGATTTTTTACAATTAAGAAAAGTTTCAGAAATCGTTCTTGTCGAATCATGCGGAGGACTTCTTACTCCTTATTCAAACGAAATGAGGGCTTCTGACTTTGTTATCGCTATGAGAACACCTGTTCTTATGGTTGTAGAACCGGCAAATGATGTTTTTGAAAATGTTCTTGCTAATCTTTCCACTGCAAAACACATGGGCATTAAAATAAGAGGAATTATTTTAAATAAATTTATAAAATCTCAACATCCGAATATCAAGAAACTTCCAGCCTTGCTTGAAGCATACTCGGGCATTCCTATTGTCGGAATTGTAGGATATAAGACAAATATATCACCTGCAGGATTAATAGATACTATTTTACATTCCGTAGATTTAGAAACAATATTTGAAATGTCTATTCCAAAATTAGATTATGGATTAAATTCTTAAATTTTTATTTCACAATATCTTTTCCGATAATTCTTCCGGTAGCAGCATCTATTTTAAATCTTCTTCCATAAAAATCAGAAGCACTTATTACTCCGTCTTTTACACTCATTTGTTCAAAACAATATACTCGTTTCATATCAGGAAAAGCATCTTTTATCGGCTGCACCTGCCATTTAATAATCCCGTTTTGTCCATAGCAATATATATTGTCAAGCGTATCATCATTTCCCAATATTGCTAAAAGAACAACGACATCATCTCCGATAGTTTTAAATTGTCTTATATCATGACTGAATTTAATTTTCTTGCCATTTAATTCTAAAATATTTTTATTTATACTTATTTCCATTTTATCTTTCCTTTTTATAATCAAATTCATTATATATTTTTTTATTAAAAAATCAAACCAAAATTATGTATAATAATTACCTCTCTAATTGAACACACTATTCAAATTCAATAACAACAATTTCCGGAGGACAATTAAACCTAATCGGAAGAATACTTGTACCCAATCCTTTTGTAACTATCATTTTTTTGTCATTTTCTTCAAAATATCCTGAAGCATATTTTGTACCATACTGAGAGGGCACTATTACAGCACCTTTAAAAGGAATTACAACCTGACCTCCGTGTGTATGTCCTGCAAGAGTCAAGTTCACAGACTTTGGAACAAGAGGAAAGATATCCGGTTGATGAGAAAGTAATATTGTAGGGTTTTCAGCATATCTTAATGCCTTTCTAAGACTCGGGAATCCTGTTGTTAAGTCTTCAATTCCAGCAATTGATACTGTTTTTCCGTTTATAACAACTTTTTTGCAATCATTTTCCAAAACGGTTATACCGGCATTAGTCATTGCTTTTTTAATTTTTTTGCCTTCTTTATAGTAATCGTGGTTGCCTAAAACCGTATAAATGCCGTTTTTTGAATCAATTTTAGAAAGCTTCTCTGCCGTTTTTGCAATAGGATAGCTCCATTCTTCCTCGTGCATATTAACATAATCCCCGATTAAAAGAACAATATCGGGTTTTTGGGCATTAATTTTATTTATTATATATTGCAGTCTTTTTTCTTGATACGGCTTTACATGGAAATCTCCCGCAAATACAATTTTTATACCCTTTAAATTTTTATCTTGAATTTTATATTTATTTACAACAACAACATTCGGTTCAATTGTAACACACCACATTAATGCTATTAATATAAGAGAAATTATATTCCTCTTCTTTATTAATATTGTCTTTTGTTTTTGTTGTTGCGGCACTTTATTCACTCCAAAATTACTTTGTCATGCTCCTTATAAAATTTGCAATTGACCTGTCATAAGTTTTTTCCGCATCTTTCGGGAAGAAACACCCCGGAATTTCTCCGTTTTCTCTGTGATGTTTAACGCACTCACAGCACATTCCCCTATTTCCGCAAGGATATGAACAACCACAATTCTGTTTATTAATTTCTCTTTTACATTCCATATTAAACCCCAAGTATATTGCCGGTTACAACTCTTTTCACATACGCATAATACTCGTTTTTATCTGCATATGGTTCTATGTTTTTTAAAATTTCCTCTTTACTGATAAAACCTTGAAAGAATGCAACTTCTTCAAGACACGAAATTTTTTCTCCTTTATTAAGCTCCATAGATTTAATAAAATTACTTGCTTGAAGTACGGAATCATGAGTTCCCGTGTCAAGCCATGTAAAGCCTCTGCCTAAAATTTCTACATTTAATGTACCTTTTTTTAAATATATTGTATTTAAATCAGTAATTTCAAGCTCGCCTCTTGCTGAAGGCTGAAGAGATTTTGCATATTCAACCACATTATTATCGTAAAAATATAATCCTGTTACAGCATAATTAGATTTTGGCTTTTTAGGTTTTTCTTCAAGAGAAATTGCTTTTTTATTATCGTCAAACTCAACAACGCCAAATCTTTCCGGATCTTTGACCGTATAACCGAATACTGTTGCTCCCGAACTTCGTGCTTTAACTGTTTTTAACATCGTTTGAAATCCGTATCCGTGAAAAATATTATCACCTAAAATTAAAGCAACATTATCCTTGCCGATAAATTTTTCGCCTATTATAAATGCATCTGCGATACCTCTTTGCACATGCTGAAATTCATAATCAATTTTAATTCCAAACTGGCTGCCATCACCTAAAAGTTTTACAAAATTTGAATAATCTGCAGGGTTTGTAATTATTAAAATGTCTTTAATACCTGCAAGCATAAGGGTCGATAGCGGATAATAAATCATCGGTTTGTCATATACCGAAAGTAAAATTTTAGAAATCGGTAAAGATGCCGGATATAACCTCGTTCCTGCCCCGCCTGCAAGTACTATTCCCTTCATGCAAATCCTTTCAAATAATTATAATACGTATGTACTATATAATAACATACTTTTTATGATTATAGGATACATTTGAAAATAAAATTATTATTTTAGGCAAAGTAATATAAAACAATATCTATAAAAACAAACTACTCAAAAAACAAACCTTTTTTGGAGTTTATAATGCTTGGTTCAAACTTGTACAACTTTGCCGGTCTTTTGGATGCTGATTTTGTAAACTCATCAGTTTCAACAAGCATATTACCCGCTAATATCTTTTTACGAAAATTTCTCTTATCAAGCTGTTTATTCAAAATTAATTCATACGTTCGTTGAAGTTCCGTAAGAGTAAATTTATCCTGTAACAATTTGTATGTTATCGGGAAGTACTCAAGTCTTTCACGTGTTCTTTGCAAAGAATACTCAATAATTTTTTTATGGTCAAATGCCATTTCCGGAAGCTCATAAACATTGTGCCAACTTACATCTTCCACATTTTCTTTTTCAAAAATATGTTCTACATCCTCAGCCTTTACAAGAGCAAAATACGCACACGTAATAACCCTCGCATTAGGGTAACGAAGCGGATCGCCAAAAGTATAAAGCTGCTCAAGATAAATATCTTCAACATCTGTTTTTTCTTTAAGAATACGCATAGCCGCATCATCAAGATTTTCGGATAAACGAATAAAACCTCCGGGTATTGCCCATCTGCCCATAAAGGGTTCTTTATTTCTTTTCGTAAGCAATACCTGCAGTTTATTGTCTTTTATTGTGAAAACCACTACGTCTATTGTAAGTTCGTGCGTTTTTATCTCATTGAACATTTCATATTCCTAAATGGCTTGATTTAACATAAACAAAGTTAACATATCTCTATGCTCTTTTTCAGCCAAAACTTGTTTCTTCTCTTTTCCGACAGCTAAATATTGTGCAACAGTCGGATCAGGATTACTTTTATACTCGTTGTAATATTTCATACAAATATTCACAAACCTTTTTGTTTCCGCAAAAGGAGGAACACCACCGTATTTTTTAACATTACCCGGTCCGGCATTATATGCGGCAAGAGCCATAACATCAGATTTAAACATTTTTTTCAAAAGTTTATAATAAGCTATACCGCCCCTTATATTGTCTTTATAATGATAAGGATTATATCCTATTCTTCTTGCCGTTGAAGGTAGCAACTGGTATACTCCGACTGCACCCATATAGCTTCTTTTTTCCTGACAAAATCCGGATTCTTTTTTAGCAATACTAAGAGCTATTTCCGGTTCAACGCCCATTTCCAATGCACACTGAACAATATGTTCCTTTATTTGTTCCATAGTAGCTTTTTCTGCCGAATAAGCCGGCATAACTGAAAATATGAAAGCTGTAAGCATGGTTATGAATATAGTTATTAATGATTTTTTAGTCATTATTTCCTCTCTTCATTTCCGTGAAAAATAATTGTACCTTTTACACTTTTTGTTATACTAACTCAAAAATAAAAATTTTTCAAATAAAAATTGATATTTTGAAAGATTAAATCTTGAAAATCCTCGTTTTTAAAGACTTTTACTAAATGTTAAATTTTGTTTTGCTTAAAATTTTAATTAGGTATATAATTTTTTCAATAAAAAGAGGAAACAAAATGGATATTACAAATTTAAGAAAAGAAAACAGTTTAATTGATTTATTTTGTACTTTAGCAGAAATTCCGTCACCTTCATTAGGAGAAGATAATGTTGCGACTGAAATTTTCACAATGCTTATGAGTAACGGAATTGAAGTTAAAAAGGATAATTATTCAAATATAATAGCACGCATTCCTGCCACGGATACATCAAAGAAACCGATGCTTTTAAGTGCACATATGGATGTTGTCGGTGACGATTCTCCCGTTAACATTGTCTTAAATGACGAAGGATTCATTGAAACAGATAAAAAACGTACTCTCGGTGCGGATGACAAAGCCGGAGTTACAGCGGCGATTGCGACGGCATGCAAAATTGTCGCAGATAAAAATTTAAAACACGGGGGATTAGAAATCGTCTTTACCCGTGATGAAGAAGGTGGCATGAGCGGTATAAAACATGTTAACTATTCCGAATTAGAATCCGAATATATTCTCGTTTTGGATTCCGATTATATTGGAGAAGTTATGATTTCAGGTGCAGGTTATACGAATGTAACCATTGAAGTTGAAGCATTCAAGGGTGGACATTCGGGTAATGATATCGGAGATTCTTCAAGAGTAAATGCAGCTAAACTTTTAGCTGATGTTGTTGCTAAACTTCCTCAAGGTGTATATAAAAAAGATGATGAAGGTGTTGTAACTTCAATAAATTTAGGAGCCATAATCGGCGGAGGCATAGATTTTCCTCTTCAGAAAATGTCAAAACAGGATTTAAAATCCGGTGAACATTATGATTATTTGGTTAAAAATGCAGTTACAAATGTCATAAATAAAAAAGGTACTGCAATATATTCATTAAGAAGTTCCGATTCAAAAGCTGAAGCTGATTTAATTTCAGAAATGCAAGCTATTGTTGACGATTTTAACAAAAAATATGAAGATCTTGCAAAATTTAAACTTTCAGCAGTTGTTAAAACGAAGAAATTTGAAAAAAATACCGATATGACTATTCCTAATGTAGCACGTGAAGTAGGTAAGGACTTGAACATGAATGTTAAAGTCGCTTCATTCCACGCAGGAGCAGAAACACATATTTATGCAAATGAAAAAAACAAATTCGGAAAAATATTTAAACCATATTTAATCGGAGTTGCAACAATCTTAAATATGCATTCTCCTGATGAAAAGATGGATTACAAAACTCTAATTCAAGGTACAGATTTCGTTTATAATATATTTTTGAAATTTAATGAACAGCAGCAAACATTGTAAATTTTTATAACAAATTTATTATTTTTCTAAAAAATTTAAATTCAGTTACTAACAAATAGAACCCCGAAGACCAAAGTAAAATCGGGGTTTTTTATATTTTAAAATAAGCAATATAAGAAATTTGTACATATTGTATAAAATTTACAAAACATTAAAGTTTAACTTCAAAATACCGATAAACAGCATGTAAGTGATAAAAGGTAAGAATAATGTCTATGCATTTCAGCAACTATTTACAAAAATTACTTCAAGCACAAACAACAAACCCGTTTGCGTTTGGTCTTACCGCATCAAAAACAGCAAATAACGAAGATATTATTTCAAAACTTTCACTTTTCTCTGAAGTAAGTGCAGAAGAACTTGCAAATATTGATTTAGAAAAACTTCTTGAAGCAGAAACAGCATCTGAGGCTTTAGGTGAAAATGCAACAACAGATGAAAAAGCCCTCGCAGAAATGATTAAAACCCTAATGGGTATGGAAGAAATTCAAACAGCAGCAGACCTTGACAAAAATGGAGAAGTAAGTGCGGAAGAAGCACAAGAATTTCTTACCAAAATTATGGGAAATGACGGAGACATCTCTTCTTTGACAATGGAAGATATTGATGCAGCCATTGAAGAATTAGGAATTAATCTTCAAGATGTAGCAGAAAAAACAATTGACGAAGTATTAAAAGAAACCGAAGTTGAAGAAGCACAAGATGTTAAAAACACCCCATCTTCAAATTCCGTTTCGGGAGGAAATTCAGCAGGAAGAAGTTCAGGAAGTTCATCACCCGTTTCTGCAACAAATAAACCGCAAACACCTGCTGATACAGCAGAAGAAATAAAAACACAAATTGCTGATAAAAATCAAGAAATAGCTGATGTTGAAGCAGATGCGGAAGAACAAATTGCAGAAGAAGAAAAAGCTAAAGAAGATGCAATGAAGCAAGCAGGTGTTGCAGAAGAAGAGTATAAAGCATACCAAGAAAAAGAACAAGAATTAGAAAATGAAATCCAAGATAAAGAAACAGCTATAAGCGACAAAGATAATGAAATCAGAGATAAAGAATCTACAATTTCATCAAATGAAAATTACATTTCTTCACTTGAAGGACAAATAAGTGCTAATAACAGCAAAAAAGTATCTTCTGATGAAGAAGGAGCAAGTGACAAAAATTCACAAATTGATTCACAGAACTCACAACTTCAAGGCAAAATTGATTCAATCAAACAAGAAAACGAAAGATTAGAACAAGAAAAATTAAAAGCAGAACAAGAAAAAGCTGATTTAGAAAAACAAAAAACAGACCTTGAAACACAAAAACAAAATTTGTTAAATGATACATTAAACAATTCAGAAGGTTTCGCAAAAGGAATCGGTTCTGCAACAGATGTTCAAGAAATTAAAAATTCAATACAGCAGCATGATACAAAAATTTCAGAAATCAGAGCTGATAAAAATACCAAAGTTGCAGGAATAAAAAATGAAATACAAACTCTTGAAGTAAAATTAAAAGATGTTGAAGCTCAAGAAGAAAGAAATAATTTTATAAAAGATAATTCCTTCAAAAGCGGCTTAGGTTTAACCGGAGAAGAACTTGTTGATGTAGCAAAACAAATGTTGGCTCAATACGGAGAATCACACGGATATTGTGCAACCGGAGTAAGCAGAACATTTGCAATGGCATACGGCTTAGATTTACATGGAAACGGCTGCGATTGGGATACAAATATGGATAATCTTGTTGAACAAGGTGCATTTGAAGAAGTTACAGGAGATTATGCTACATCAGCAGACTTAGCTAACTTACCGGCAGGAGCTGTTGTTTGTTGGGAAGCAACAGGCGGAAGTGATGGCGGAGCTAAATATGGTCACGTAACAATTGCCGATGGTCAAGGAGGAGAAATTTCCGACCACTATGCATCATCAATATACAAAACAATCGGCGGAAGAAGTGACCAATACAAAGTGTATATTCCAGTTTGTTAAATAATAAACAAAATAATGGTAACTTATTAACACTCATTTAATATTTATTTGAAAGGTTTGTGAAGGATTATTTCCTTTTACAGGCTTTTCTGTTTTTCATATTTTTTTTGTTCTATAATAAAACAGGTAAAAAAGGTAGAACAATGAAAAACAGTAAAAAATTAAGAAATATAGCTATTATAGCACACGTAGACCATGGAAAAACAACACTCGTTGACTGTATGTTAAAATATGCGGGAGTTTTCCGTGAAAATCAACAAGTACAAGCTTGTGTATTAGACAGTAATGACCTCGAAAGAGAAAGAGGAATTACAATTTTATCAAAAAATATCTCAATAGATTATGACGGATACAAAATCAATGTCGTAGATACCCCCGGCCACGCAGATTTCGGCGGAGAAGTCGAACGTGTTTTAGGAATGGTTGACGGAGCGTTACTAATTGTCGATGCAGCAGAAGGTCCTATGCCTCAAACAAGATTTGTTTTGTCAAAAGCATTGGAATTAGGTTTAAGAGTAATTGTTGTAATAAATAAAATAGATAAACCGGCAGCTGATCCTATGGGAACTTTGGATAAAGTTTTTGATTTATTTGCAGAACTTACGGATGATGAATATTTACTCGACTTTCCGTATGTTTTTTCAAGCAGTTTAAACGGTTTTGCGGTTAAAGACCCTGATGACAAACCGGAAAATATTAAACCTCTTTTGGATTGTATTGTCGAAAATATAAATCCGCCTCATGCAGATAGCGAAGCTAAACTTCAATTTCACGTAACGACACTTGATTACAATGATTATGTAGGAAGAATTGCAATAGGCAGAGTAGTCGGCGGTGTTTTAAAAGCTAAAGACCAGGTTTCTTTAGTTACCCGTGACGGAGAAGTTAAACACGGACAAATTACAAAATTATATACTTTTAAAGATTTAGGCAGAGAAGAAACAACAGAAGTATATGCAGGAGATATTGCAGGTGTTGTCGGATTTCCCGAGGTTCAAATTGGTGAAACCATTTCTACATTCAATGAACCCGAAGCCCTTCCTTTAATTAAGATTGATGAACCGACACTACAAATGAACTTCTCTGTTAATAACAGCCCATTTGCAGGACAGGAAGGCAAATTTGTAACCAGCCGTCAAATAAGAAAAAGATTATATGATGAACTCGAAAAGAATGTCAGCTTGAGAGTTGAAGACACTGACTCAACAGATGTATTCAAAGTATCAGGCAGAGGAGAGCTGCACCTTGGAATTTTAATTGAAACAATGCGTCGTGAAGGTTATGAGTTCCAGGTTTCAAAACCCGAAGTAATTATGAAAACAATTGACGGTGTGCAATGTGAACCTTATGAAAACCTTACTGTAGATGTTCCAAGCGGAGATGCAGGATATTGTATTGAAAGACTTGCTTCAAGAAAAGGTGAAATGCTTTCTATGCAAACAACGGAAACAAGAACTATTTTGGAATTTAATATTCCCGCAAGAGGATTAATCGGTTTTGGCACAGAATTCGTAAGAGCTACAGCCGGTGAAGGTATTATGAATCATACTTTCAATGAATATAAACCTTATGCAGGAGATATTCCGAGACAAAGAACCGGTTCATTGATTTCTTTTGAAACAGGTGAAGCTGTTCCTTATGCACTTGCACAATTCGAGGACAGAGGAGTATTCTTTATCACCCCGAAAACAAAAGTTTACAGAGGAATGATTGTCGGCGAATGTAATAAACCGCAAGATGTTGAAATCAACGTATGTAAAACAAAAAAACTTACAAATATGAGAAGTGCAACTGCTGATGTAATGGTAACATTGCAAGCACACAAACAAATGTCAATGGAAGACTGCATGGAATACATCGGAGAAGATGAACTTATGGAGGTTACTCCGGAAAACATCAGAATGCGTAAGGCAGATTTGACAAAACGTCGTTATAATCAATAGTTGCAGTTATAAGATAACAAAAAGGTGCATTTTTAAAAATGCACCTTTTTTATTTTATAAACACTATCAACTAATGAAATCTTCCTTGAGTTACTTCACCTTGTTGAGCTGTTTGGTTGTCAAAATTTTCCGTAAAAGAATTGCTGCTGGGTTCTGCAGGAATAAGTCTTACAGGTTCTGCCGGTGCTTCATAATTTACAGGCGGAATAGACGGTATAGGCACTGTCGTATTATCGTTAGGCATTTTATTATCTTCGTTTGTCTTAGCTGTGTCATTGTTTTCAACAACATCTTCGTTAATTTCTGATTGAGGAACAGAAACTGTTGCTTTCAACTCAATTTCAGGGTATTCAAACTTAAGATTTTTATTTTGTTCTACAACGGGCTTCATTGTATCTCGCCAAATTATAGCAGGTAAAGTACCGCCTGTCATTCCGGGGAGTTTGCTGTTATCATCATTTCCAACCCAAACACCGGTAACAATATTAGGAGTATATCCAATAAACCAGGCATCTTTGTAGTCATCAGTCGTACCTGTTTTTCCGGCTTGAGCGACACCAATTTTTGCAGCACCGCCTGTTCCGGCAGCAATAACTTGTTCGAGCATTGCATTTACTGCACCTGCAGTTTCAAAGTGTAAAACTTTTGACTTTCGTACTTTATCTGAAGAATAAACAATTTTACCTCTTGAATTTTCTACTTTTACTACGGAATAAGGTTTAACTTTATATCCTCCGTTTGCAAAAACACCATAAGCAACAGTCATATCAAAAAGTTTAACACCATTTGAACCCAAAGCAATTGTAGAATCGTTTGCCAAAGGAGTTGTTATGCCCAATTCTCTTGCCATTACAATAGCGGGTTTTACACCGGTATCTTTTATAAGTCTTGCAGCAGCAACATTTGAAGATAATGCCAATGCTTTATATAAAGGTATTCTTCCTCTGTATTTATTACCATAGTTTCTGGGAGACCAATCACCAATTGAGAATGGAGTATCGTCAATCATATCATTTGGTTTCCAGCCCTTATAAACTGCCGTTGCATATATAAACGGCTTAAATGAAGATCCCGGAGGACGAACAGCTTGAGTTACACGGTCATATTGACTTTTATAGTATTCTTTTCCACCAATATATGCCAATATTTTTCCATCAACAGGAGAAAAAGAAAATACGGCAACTTGATTTTTATTATTTGTTAATCCCCAGGATGCCATATTTTTTGATACGGCATTTTCAGCCGCTTGTTGTTCTTTATAATTTAAAGTTGTTGTAATTTTATAACCGCCCTGAGAAATTTCCTGTTCATTAAAACCTAAATCTTGAAGCTCTTTAAGAACATAATCTATAAAATACGGAGCCCTGTTCAATGTCAAAGAACCAGCAGCTCGATTTAACTTTAACGGTTCATTTTCTGCAATTTTCATCTGTTCTTTTGTAATGTATTTCATTTTATACATTCTGTTTAAAACTTTTGAACGTCTTTTTAGAGCTAAATCCTTGTTATTATAAGGCGAATAAACAGAAGGTGCTTGAGGAAGACCTGCAATTAAAGCACTTTCTGCAAGCGTAAGATTCTTAAGAGGTTTATTAAAATAAATAGCCGCAGCACCTGCCGCTCCATACGCTCCTGAGCCTAAATAAACATTATTCAAATACATTTCAAGAATTTGATCTTTGGTTAAAGTTTTTTCAATTCTTGCAGCAATAATAATTTCTTTTATTTTCCTGTCATAACTTCTTTCATTTGACAAAAATAAAATTCTTGACAATTGCTGGGTTATTGTACTTGCACCTTGCACGGTTCTGCCCGCTTGAAGATTGGCAAAAACAGAACGAACAATACCAAACAAATCATACCCTTCATGTGAATAAAAATTTTTATCTTCTGTAGCAATCAAAGCATTTTTAAGATTTTCAGGAACTTCCTTTATTCTAACCTGTTCAAATTTATATGCTGTAAATGTTTTAATTAATTCTCCGTCCGAAGAATAAATTTTTGTAACCTGATTCGGTTTATAATCTTGTAAATTACCTATTGGCGGTAATGCATGCAAATATAGTTTAAACATGATAAAACAAGCTAAACAGATAGCAAAAAGCGTTACCAGCACTGCTTTTATAAATGAAATAAATGGACTTTCCTTTTGTTTTTTATTCTTTTTCTTACCTGCCATATTTTTTCCTTATTCGTTTTATGCAATAATAGAATTGCTATGTTATTTTAACAAATAAAGATATTTAAGGCAAAATGATTACAGATTTAATAAAATCATGTTATTGGGAATTTTTATCATATTTTGTACCGGAAAAGCAAG
>JBJEGL010000075.1:0-12114 GCA_051875035.1 Candidatus Gastranaerophilaceae bacterium
CCACGCCAAGACCGGCTCTGCCGTGGCGAAATACGTCTTTGGGGAGAACGAGGCCCCTCATAAACAAACTTATTTATCAATGTTTGGTATGGAAAATGCAAAAAAAGAAGTAAAAAAACATTGTGAACATTGTTATGATATACTGAATAAGAACGGATACAATTCCAAAATATTGTGCGGAATTTTAGGGGATATAACTGAAAGGGTTTGTTAATGTTTTTAAATACGAGTGTTGAAATTTTATTTACTGCTATTGAAGCATCTGTTATTGCTCAAATATTAAAATTTTTGGGATATTTAATAACTCACAAAAATATAAATTTTAAAATTCTATCAACTACGGGCGGAATGCCGAGTTCACATTCTGCAGGTACTGTTGCTCTTGCCGTTACGGTCGGATTAATTTGTGGTTTTGATTCTGTTGAATTTGCAATTGCAACCGGTTTTTCACTTATTGTTATGTATGATGCAGCAGGCTTAAGACGTGCTGCAGGTAAAACCGCTGCCTGCCTAAATAAAATGATGGAAGAATTATATCAAAGCGGTAAATTAATTGATCCTCAGGAAAAATTAAAAGAACTTCTCGGACATACTCCTTTTGAAGTTTTTGTCGGAGCCTTATTAGGTACGGCATTAGCATTTGTGAACCATTATATACTTTTTTAAATTATGATAACAGCTGATTTTGAAATTTTTAATGATATGGATGATCCGTTTTTTGTTGCAAATTCAAAAAGCGATATTTTATATCAAAATAATTCTGCCATAAAATTCTTCGGCAAACTTAAAAATTTTACTAAAATTAAACATTATTTTTCAATTGATTCTACGGCTTGTTTGGTTTCCGACAGATTTGACACATCTATTATTGATTTATTATTTCAATCAAAGGAAAATTTTCATTCAATATGCAGTTATCAAAAATCAAGCGACGAATACTATGATTTATCCTTAAATGCCACACACTTGGGAGATTTTGTATATATTAGATTTAAAGATATTTCGCAAATTAATAATTCTAAAGAACAAACCGAAAAATTTATTCAGCTTCAAAAAAAATATGAAAAATTGCTTGAAGCCTCCAAAAAAAATGAAAAATTGAAAGAAACAGCACAACAGCATGCTTTACAAACATCCTTAATTAACAGGATATTTGCCAAAATCAGAAAGACTGAAGATATAGCAGATTTAATAAAATCAGTTATTGCAGAGGTGCATGAACTTTTAGGAGCTTATAAAACATATTTTGTTGTTCCAGAATCAAAAGTATATACAGTGAAACATGTAAACTCCGAAGAATATAACAGTGATTTAAACAGAACTCTTATTTTAGATGATGAAGCAAAATCTAACTTTAACAAACAAAAAATACATGTTTCCGCATGCTTGAAAGAAAGTCCCGATGATGAGCAGACATTAAGAAAAGGTACACAAAGAATTATTATTCCTATTTCTGACGGTAAAAAAACAATAGGGGCAATTATTGCTTTAACCGTTCAATCCTCGGTTGTAAAAGCTAATACAGAACTTTTACAAACAATTGCGGAACAATTAACGGGAGCTGTTGTCAGAACTCTCCTAACAGAAAATATAAAAAAACAAAATCAAAAATTAAAGAAAACATTAAAAGAACTTGAAGAAACACAATTACAGCTTATTAATTCGGAAAAACTTGCTTCTTTGGGACAATTAGTTGCAGGCGTTGCCCACGAAATTAATACTCCTTTGGGGTCTATAAATTCAAATAACGAGATGCTAAAAAAAATCATTGAAAAAAATGCTCTTGAAGAAAATGCCGAAATTGTCAAAAATTTAAATGAAATCGATTCTGAAGCCGTAAGAAGAATTTCAACAATCGTTAAATCATTGAAAAAATTTGTAAGACTTGACGAGGCAGAACTCCAACCTGCGGATATTAACAATGAACTTGATTTAACATTGCAGCTTGTAAATCATGAATTAAAAAATAAAGTTACGGTTCACAGGAATTATGCGGAATTGCCGTTGATTAACTGTTACGTAAATATGTTAAATCAGGTTTTTATGAACTTAATTGTTAATGCGTGTCACAGTATTTCTGAAAAAGGAGATATTTATATTACAACAAATGTTGAAAATGGAATGCTTATTGTATCAATAAAAGATAATGGTTCAGGAATTTCTGATGAGAATAAAAAGAAAATTTTCAATGTTGGTTTTACAACAAAAGGCATCGGAGCAGGAACAGGTTTGGGTCTTGCTATTTCTCAAAAAATTATAACAAAACATAAAGGCACGATAACTTTTAACTCCGAAGTCGGTAAAGGTACGGAATTTATAGTAAAAATTCCCTGTAAATAAATTTATGATATAATTGCTCTGTGAGGTAAATTTATGGTCATCAAAGCACAAAAAGGTACAAAAGATGTACTTCCCGAAGAATATGAAATATGGCACAATATTCTTGATAAAGCACGCAGTGTTTTTACAAACGCAAATTTCAAACAAATTTCAACACCGATATTTGAAGCTACAGAATTATTTCAACGAGGTGTCGGAGATAGTACGGATATCGTTAACAAAGAAATGTATTCTTTTGAAAAGAGCGGACATTCTTTAACATTACGCCCCGAAAATACTGCAGGAGTAGTTCGTTCATTTTTGGAACATAATATGTCAAGAGATATACAACCTGTCAAATTATGGTACTTTGGTCCAATGTTCAGATATGAACGTCCTCAAGCCGGCAGACAAAGACAATTTCACCAAATCGGTGTAGAAATGTTTGGCTCTTCGGAGGCTTCCGCAGATGCAGATTGCATATATACTGCTGTTAAATTTATAGATAGCATTGGATTAAAAAATCTGACGGTAGAAATTAATTCTTTAGGCTGTAATTCTTGCCGTGACAAGCTCAGAAAAAAGATAAAAAACTTGATTGAACCGTTTTTACCTGATTTATGTGAAGATTGTCAAAGAAGATTTGAAACAAATCCTTTAAGAATATTAGATTGCAAAGTAGAAGCCTGCAAAGAACTTTTTGAAAAACATGATGTTATGAAAAAACTTGCTGATATTGAATTGTGTGATGATTGTAAATCTCATTATGCAAATCTTAAATCACATCTTGATATGTTAAATGTTAAATATGTAGAAAATCCATTTCTTGTAAGAGGTTTGGATTATTATACAAAAACGGTGTTTGAAATTAAATCAGAAAATTTGGGTTCACAAAATGCAGTATGTGGCGGAGGCAGATACGATAATTTGGTAGAAACTCTCGGTGGACCGTCAACACCCGCTGTCGGTTGGGCAGTAGGTGTAGAAAGACTTTACGCATTAGTTGAAAAAACTCAACCTGCAAAATTAGATTATTTTGTAATATCTGACAACATTCAAGAAGCTTTAAAACTGACAAATCAACTCAGAGATAAAAATAAAACCGCTGATTTCGATTATTCAAAAAGAAAATTTGCAAAACAAATTGAAAAAGCCGGTAAAATTGCAAAAATGGCAATTATTATAGGTGAAAACGAACTTTCTGAAAATACCCTTACCGTAAAAAATCTTGAAACATTTGAACAAGTTTCGGTGCAAAGAGCAGAATACATCAATTCTTTGTAGTTCAGTTGTTTATCCCGAAATATACTTCTTTCAAGCGTTTTTTGCTGACGTGAGTATACAATTGTGTTGTTGAAACGTCTGCGTGTCCTAACAGTTCCTGTACAATTCTCAAGTCTGCTCCGTTTTCAAGTAAATGTGTTGCAAAGGTATGTCGTATTGTGTGTGGAGATGCATTTTTTCCAATTTGTTGAACAGTTTTTTTGATAAACAAATAAACTTCCTGTCTTGTAATCTGTTGACCTTTATTATTAATAAAAACATATTTAGAGGAAATTCCGTATTTTTTTATAATATATTCTCTTTCTTTTAAATATATTTTTATAGCTTTTTCGGCATTTTTACCCATAGGAACAAGTCGTTCCTTAGAGCCTTTACCGATACAACGGACAAAATCGGAATGTAAATCAATATTATTAATTTTAAGTTCCGTCAATTCTGATACACGAAGCCCGCAGGCATACAATAACTCAAAAATTGCTTTTTCCAAAACAGACATTTGCATACTTAAAATTTTTTTAATATCTTCTAATGTTAAAACTTTGGGCAATCTATCTGCAAGTTTAGGATGTTCAAGAGTTATAGAGGGATCGGTGGGAATAAATCCGTTTATCAGCATCCAAGAAAACCATCCTCTCAATGCTGCTATTTTTCTGACTATGCTTGCTGGTTTTAGTTTATTATCTCTAAGTTTTTTGATATATAAATTTAAATGCATTCTCACAATGTTATTTTCATCGTCAATGTTGTAAGAATTTATTATAAAATTGCAAAAGTCGACTAAATCACTGCGATAGGCTTCAATCGTGTTATCTGCCAGTCCTCGTTCCGCTTTATTATACTCGCAATATTCTGCAATTCTGTGTATAATCATATTTTAATCATAGCATTTCAGTTGAAAAAAAAATCCTTAGATAAAATTAAAAATTTTTAAAAGTTATATTTTTTATGAATTAACTACGGCAAGTTCATTTACTCTTGCGTAACAGATTTTTGCCTCTTCTTCTCTGTTTAAGTTTAACAAATTTTTTGCCTTAACAAAATAATATTCTTTACATTTATCATTTTGCAATATAGCTTTATCAATATATTTTAAAGATAGTTTAAAATCAGATTCAATATAATACATACAAGACAATAACGCATACATATTATCAAAATCGCAACCTAATTCTTCTGCTTTCAATAAATATTTTTCAGCACTTTCAAAGTCTTCTTTAATATATAATGCCCAACCTTTCCTATAATAGGGTATATTATTATCCGGATTTTTTCCTATTGCCATATCGGCATACTCAATTGATTTTTCATTATCTTTTTCAAGACTGTATATATATGATAAATCAGAATATAGTATATCATTTGCAAAACCTAATTCTTCCGCCTTAATTAATGTAGTTTTTGCCTTTTCATAATCTTGAAGTTTATAAAGTGCCTGTCCTTTTAAAAAGAACGCATAACCGTTTTGTTGATTTTGAAAAACAGCCTTGTTTGCATATTCCAATGATTTTGAATAATCTTCATCCATTCCGCTGATATATGATAACATAGAAAACATATCACAAGATTTATATCCTAATTCTTCTGATTTTGTTAATGCAGATTTAGCACTGCTATAGCTTCCTATTTTATATAAAGCACGTCCTTTTCTATAATAGTAATAACTATTTTTAGGATTTATACCAATAGCTTTATTTGCGTATTCATAAGATTTTTCATAGAGTTTTTCGGTACTGAAAATATATGATAAAATTGCAAAAGTATCGCAGGTTTGATTACCCAGTTTTTCAGCTTGAAGTAATGCTTCTTTAGCATTTGTATAATCACCGAGATTATATAATGCCCAGCCTTTTTTGTAATAAGCAGAATTATTATCAGGTCTTTTAGCTATAATTTTATCGGCATATTCTATCGATTTATTGTAATTTTTTTCTAAACTAAAAATGTACAGTAGTTTAGGAAATATGTCTTTTGATTTATTTCCTAATTGTTCTGCTTTTAAAAGAGATATTTTTGCTTTTTGGTATTCTTTTAACTTATATAAAAAGCAGCCCTTTATGTAATAAGGAAAATCATTATCGGGATTTTGCTCAATCGCCTTGTCTGCATATTCAATTGATTCTTCGTATTGCTTACCGATTGCACCATATATGTATGACATACAATAGAATAGCAAAAAATGCTTGCAGCCCATTTCATCAGCCAAAAGTAAATATTCCATTGCCTCTTCATATTTATTTTGGTCAAATAATATTATTCCTTTTATGTAATATGCATCGCTGCTTTTTTTGTTTCTTTTTATTAATTTATCTGCATATTTTAACGCTTTTGTATATTCTTTTTTCTTGCGATATATATCTATAATGTGATAATACATATTATCACCTTTACAGCCGAATTTTTCAGCAGTAAAAAATGTTGATAAGGCATTTTCGTCTTCAAGATAATACTCTGCACATCCTTTTAAATAATATCCGTAACTGTCTTTATCATTTTTTGATATTAATCTGTTTGCCATATTTAAAGCTTTTTTGTAATTTTTTTCTTCTAATAGGATATGTCCGAGAATAGAATACAAATCACTTGACTTATTTCCGTATTTTTCAGCAAGAAGCAGTGATTTTTTTGATTCCTGTAAATTGTTTAAATTATACAATGCAGAACCCTTAAGAAAATATGCTTTATTACAGCAGTCATCTGTGAATATCGCTTTCTCCGCATACGCCAATTGTTTTTCGTAATTTTTTTTCTTTAGGTAATATTCTGCAAGCCGGCAGAGTAACTCCGTTGTCTCGCCTTCTTTTTTTATTCTGTTTTGAATTAACCATAAATTAAACATATTATTTGTATTATACCAGATTGATGTGTTTTTTATATTTTGAATAATAAAAAGATATAAATTTTGAGAATTTTTTGCAATAACCCATAGGCTATATTTTTATTATACTACCGATTATTAGTTTGTTGTAGTTTATTTTGTCATTTTGAACATGTCTTGCACCTGATAAAAATCTTGAAAAAAAGATACAAAGGATTTAAAATATTATTAATTTACTATTATATAAATAATAACAATGGAAGAAAACAGATTAAAAGAAATTAAAGAAAAATATATTTGCACAAAGCCATTTGAAAATATAGAAATAGATGAAAACGGTAATGTATATTCTTGTTGCCCCGATTATACAGGTTCATATATTTTAGGAAATATTTTTAAAAAACCATTTGAAGATATTTGGTATGGAAAAAAATTTAGTAGTTTAAGGAAAAATGTGATTGACGGTATTTATAGAAACTGTAAGTTAGAATACTGTTATAACATTGAAACACCTGCTTTTTTTAAAAAGAATAAGAAAAAAAGCATAATAAAAGAAAAGCCTTCTTATCCAAAAAATGTCACAATTTCCATCGACGAAACCTGTAATGCAAAATGTATTTTTTGTCGGGATAAAACAATTGTACCTGATAAAGAAAAAATGAATAAATTTATTGAAATGATTGATGATTATTTCATTCCAATGTTAAAAAACGCAGAATTGATATTACTTGACGGAAGCGGAGAAGTTTTTTGCAGTAAATTCGGACGTAAATTTATTAGAACAGTTTGTGACAAATATCCTAAAATCAGATTTGAAATTTTAACGAATGGTTTCTTGTGCAATGAAAAAAACTTAAAGGAACTCGGTTTGTATGACAGATTATCGCTTGTTACAGTATCTCTGCACGCAACAACAAAAGAAACTTACGAAAAAATAGTCAAAGGCATAGATTTTGATAAAGTTATTGAAAATATAAAATTTCTTTCGTCGTTAAAAAAATCTGGAAAGTTAAATACATTTTATCTTACATTTGTTGTGACAGCATTGAATTATAAAGAACTGCCGAATTTTGTAGAATTTGCATATTCTGTTGGTGCTATTCCACAAGCTTGGGGGGTCAGAGAGAATCTTATAACAGAATATTTACAAAAAGAAATTTCTAAATACAATCTTAATATTTTAAATAAAAATCATCCTGAACATCAACAATTTTTGGAAGTATTGCAAAATCCTATTTTTTCAAAATACGAACTAATATCAGATTTTTTATTTGATTTTAATAAAAAAATGGTTTCATTTTATAAGAAATAAATCATTTAAAGTTTGGCTGCCGGTTTTAAATGCCCTATATTGGTATCTTCAGACAAACTTTATTCAAAAATTTTTCAATAAAATTGAAAAAATTGTAGCATTTCGTAAATTTACAATTCATTCATACAAAAATCAAAAATGCCTTTAACGTTATTCCACAATTCTTCATCTGTTTCATCATCAGCAAGTTCAAGAGTTATCGTCGGAATTTTTCTTTCTTTACCCGCATAAGTACCAAAACTTCCGGGGGTTTCATATCCTATATCTTCTGAAACAGGATAGCCGGTTATTTTTGAAATTATTTCCGCCTGCTTTTGTGCAGGTCCGTCATAATTAACAACTTTATATGGAGTATGTAATGTTAATATAAAATCCGGTTTATATTTTTCCAAAACATCAATAATAAAACAAGTTTCCGTCTCACTTGAAGGTTTATTTCCTCCAAAATAGTGTTCATCTTCAATAATTTTTCTGTTCTTTGTCGGAAAATTTCTGTTCAAATCAATTCCATTTGCATTTTGACGGGTATTCAAAGCCTTACCATCGGGGTTAAGACAAGGGATAAACAGCATTTTATTCTTGGGAATACATTGATTTTCTTTTATAAATCTGTTTATTAATGTTTCTCCTTGTGGTTCATCTCCGTGAAAAACTCCGATTATCAAAACTGTTTTTCCAACTTTGTTACCTTCATATACAAAAAGTTCAATCTCTCTACCATATGTGGATTTCGTTTTTTCGAGAAGTTGTATCATTCACCCATTACCTTTATCAATATTCTTTTATCTCTTTGACCGTCAAATTCTGCATAATAAATTTGCTGCCAAGTACCAAAATCAAGACGTCCGTCAGTTACGGGAACAATTATTTCATGTCCGATAACAAGACTTTTTAAATGTGCATCACCATTAGTTTCACCCGTTTGGTGGTGTTTATAATTAATATTGAAAGGTGCAACATCTTCAAGCCATTTTTCAATATCTTGAATAAGTCCGCTTTCTGCATCGTTAACATATATTCCGGCAGTAATATGCATTGCACTTACCAATATCATACCATCATTAATTCCGCTTTCATGAAGAACTTGCTCCACATCCCGAGTAATATTAATATAATCGTGAATATTTTTTGTATGTACCCATAAATATTTTGTATGAAATTTCATATTTTCTCCTGTAGATTGTTAAATGCAGCAAATTTAACTATAAAAATTATTCACTAAACAAAACTTTTGTTCAAAATCATTTGATATGTTCAATAAATACCAAAATAAAAACCTATTGGTCAAGTTTTAAGAAAGTAATATTAACCTGTTTTGCAAGAAAATCACCCTGACCTTTACTTCTGAGAGTAAGATCATTAACATTGATAGTTAAATAAGTTCTGTATTTAATAAGTTCACTCAATGCATCATAAGGTGTAATTTGTAATTCTTGTATTCTTTGCCTAAAACTGTCGTTAGCATTATTTGTGGGATCAAAAGTTACCCAGCCGTAATCATCAAAATATACTTCTATCCAAGCATGTCCTGAGCGATTTTTAACAATTTCATCTTGAAAAGGTAAATCAAAACCATAAACTACTCTTGCAGGAATACCTTTTATTCTGCAAAAAGTAACGAAAACTGAAACAAAATCTTCGCAAACACCTCTTCCGCTTGCAAGAGCTTCAATTGAACCTTTTTTACCCTCTTTAACCTTGGATAAATCATATCTCATATGATTAAAAACAAAATCAAAAATATTTTTTACGGTATCAATATCATTTGTTGCAGTATTAACATTTTTTCTACAAAAATTTCTTACAAATTTACTGCGTGTATCAATTCCTGCTTCATTCTTAGTGTATTTATTGATTTCATCAAGAGATAAAACCTTATCAATATTTTTATTTAACTTTTGGGCTGCAGAAAGATTATAATTTCTAACTTGTGCTTTTCCTTCAATTCTTACAATATAGTTTCCTTTAGGCTGTTTATAACAAACAGTCGCAAAAGTTCTGTTGTTTCTTTTTTCAATTCTTTCGGGTTTCGGAATAACTTGAACATCCCAAACTTTTTGTCTTCTCGGAATATCTTGAGGAATTTCAAAAGACACTTCAGCTTCTCTCATGTCCCCCTTAAACTCAAATTCTCTTGTAATAACAAAACGGAATTTTTCGCCTGGTTTGAAGACTGGTACTTTTTGGGGAAATCCAATATCATAAAAAGTATGCTGAGATACTGCTCTTTCAATTTTTTCGGAATCATAACATTCCTGTCGTTTTTTTGAACCGAGAAATAAAGTACAAAAGAGAAGAATAAAAAATAAAACAAAAAGAACACCAATAATGATAACCACTTTGTTATCATTATCAGATTCATTATTCTCAAATTCAATATCATTTTCTGAATTGCTCATACTTTATTTTGGAAAAATTTATCCTTTTTGTCAATATAACTTAAAGAATATATACAAAAGTCCCGAATAATTTCGGGACTTTTATTTTAAGCAGCTTTTTTATTGTTATATTTTTTTTCTTGTTCTTGTTTTTCAATTTCTTCAGAAACATTTACTTTTTGACCGTGGCTTGCTTTGTTTCTAAGTTCTTGAATTTTTTGCTTATCAAGAACTTTAAGTTCCATTCTGCCGTTAGATTCTTTTGACAAAGTAGCTTTTATTTTTGTACCGTAATCGTCATATTTTCTGTCAATTTTACCATTAACAATTTGTTGTTGGAACCATTCAATGTGTTTTTGAGCATTAACAGGATATTCAGGATGAACTTTTAACCATTTGAGATAAGACATATTTCCTCTGGGGTGGTTACATTCGCCGCATTCTGCAAGATAATTATCTGTATCATTCGGACCGCCTTTTGAATGAGGGTGAACGTGTTCAATCGTTTGAGTGGATTCTTTTAACAACTCATTAAAAATACCCGTGTTATCTTTACCTTGAATTTTATTAAAATGTTTACGAGCCATTTCTGTATTTTGCGGAAGCTGCATAGCTGAATTAATAACCGCATCATAGCTTACAGGATCAATTGCACCATCTTCACTTAAATGAGCAAGTTTTTCAGTAAAACTGATTCTATCAATTTTTCCTTTTGCAACTTTTTCTTTTTCTTGCTCAATTATTTTTGAAACCGGATTTTCTTCACCCAAATGAGCTTTTGCAAGTTCATTAGTTGAATTTAATACACCTGTACAATAATCTTGGAGCTTACCGTTAAAATCACCACCAATACGAGCGACAGCACCTTTTGCATCAATTCTCGGATTATTTGTCGCTTCTGCAGCAATCATTCCTGCAATTGCACCTTGATTGCTTCTGAAATAATCTTTGTCTTGATTAATTTTATCTGCTAAATTTGCTCCAGAATTTCTTGCAAAACTTTTTGCAACAGTATTCAAATCTTTTTGCAAAATCATTCTTCCACCGCAGCAGCAGCAAGGTACATCTTGAATTTTCTTTGTAACAAATGAACCAGTTGAGCAATTAAAACCAAAAGAAACTGCATTTCCTCCAAGGAAATAAGAACGGAGTGCATCTCCTGAGTTTTGTATATTTTTAGGTTGAACTGCTTCCGGTGCAGCTTTCTTATCAACTGCATTGTTCTTCTGAAGATTTACAATAGGATTCAAGGATACTGATGATACAGGAGTAATTGCCATTCTTACACACTTTCTTTTTTTAAACACACTTGTGATTATTTAAAGATTATCAATATTCAAAATTGCCTTTTTAACAAAAAATATTAAGAAATATTAACAAAATTTGTATTTTTGACAAAACAAATGATAAAAGTAACTACTTAACTAAGAATTTAGCAAAAAAAAGGCTCTTCTTAATAAGAGCCGACGGATAATAATATTACAATATAAAATAATTATTTTTTGAATTTATCAATCGCAAGCAATGCACAACCTAACATGCCTGCATTATTTCCTGTTGTAGCAAGAGCAACTTTTGCGGGAGAAACGATAGTTTGTTTATTCAATTCTTCTTCTATCATTTTACAGTTAATAAATTCACCCATTCCTCCTGAAATAACAAAGATTTCAGTATCAAAAATATTATTTAAAGAAACCATGCCCATAATAATTTGGTTATGCCAATTGTCCATAACTTTTACGCAAAGCTCATCGTTTCTTTTAACCCCGTCAATCAAATCGTAGGTTGTTAAATCATCAATTTTTTTACCTTCAGTGGCAACAGAAACAGGATTTTTCAAAGCCTCCTCTTTAAACGAGCGTCCTAATCCCGTACCGGAACCGTATGCTTCCCAGCAATCATAATTTCCGCATCCGCAAAGACGTCTTTTATCAGGATAAATTTTTATATGACCTATTTCTCCGGCTCTGCCTGATTTACCTCTGAGCATTTCACCGTTAATAATA
>JBJEGL010000076.1:0-3277 GCA_051875035.1 Candidatus Gastranaerophilaceae bacterium
TTGGTTTGCTAAAAAGACTTTTACAATTTTTGCAGATTCTTCATGAGATAAAGCCATATTCATTGTGTCATAAGCAATCGCAAGGGAATATGTTCCGGAAGGAGCATGATTTAAATATTCAAAATAATGTTTTTTAGCAGATTGAAAATTGTTGTTTTGAAACGCAATTTTTCCAAGAAAATAATCAGCAGCATGTCTGTAATCCTCAATTTTTGAATCGGTTTTGATTTTAGAAAATGCTTCATCTGCCGCAGAATACTTTTTATTCATAAAATATGATTTGGCAAGTAAATATTCAGCTCGTTCTTTAAATGTATTATCGGAAGATACAGAAATAAAACTTTTTGCTTTATTTTCAACAATCGGCCAATCACCAAGTTTTTCCGCTGAAAGTATCTGTCTGAAAAGAGCTGCTTTATGGTACTTTGAAAAGAATTTAACTCTCAAAAAAGCAACATAAGATTCTTGAAAATTATTTTTATTATAAAAATCCATTGCCGTTTTATATTGAGCTTTATTATCAAAACGGGAAACATGAGTATAATAAACGCCGCCCGCAGTTCCGACAACTAAAACAATAACTAATATTGATAAAATAATTTTCAATTTATTTTGCACAACTTAATTCCTTGATAAAATTATGCCCGAAAATTAAATATCTTGCAAATTTTTATTTTAATATTCTATATATATAGGTGTTGTAAGCTTTATTAATGCGGTTGTGCCTTTTGAAATATATACTCTGTCACCTTTGTGAAACATTGCAATAAATGGAGAAACAAAAGAATCCCCCGCCAAAAACAAAGCTCCGGGCAAATATGTAAACGGTGTCAATATTATTCCGGGACCATCTGCAAGCTTTTTAGTCGTTTTTAAAGATTTTGAATAAAATGTTCTTGCCGGTTTGGTAACTTTCGCTATTCCTTTAAAATAGCCATTATTTCCTTTAATATTGTTAAATAAAACTTTTTGATGATTAACGGCAATAATATTGCCCTCGCAATATGATGTCCTTCCGTTATATTTTACATAGTCTATTTTTATAGAAAGTAACCCACCGTTACCCAATATTTGCGGAGAATGAGAATTTACAACGGTGCCATAAAAAACTGTTCCTGTTGGCAGTGTTATATCCTTTGATATTACAGGTGATTGAGAAATAAATACAACCTTTACTCCTTTTGCTGTTCTGTCAGAAACAGAAGAATTAAATTTAACATTTATTTTCTTACCATAACCTATCTTTGCCTTGCGAACATTGATTTTTTGCGGAATACTCGGTGCGTTTATATTTGCAGAAGGTATTTTTGTTTCAGGAGCAATTTGATTTAAATTGGTTTTTATTTCAACATTTTCAGTAGTGTTCTTATCTAAAAAATTTAAAGACTCTACTGACGAAGGAGCTGTTTTTGGAAGTTTCGGTAATGATGAGCCTTCCGCATTATATGTTTTTTTTATAATTGAATCCACTGAATCATCTGCCTCTATTGAAAATACAGGCAAAACTAAAAAAATTATACTGACTATTAAATATAAAAATCTTTTCATATGAAACATTTTATAACAATATTCTGTTATAAAAAAATTATTCAAAGATGTTAACAAAAAAAATGCCGTGAAATTCTTCACGGCTGAACACACACAATATATTTTATAGAGAGATAGAGAGAAAATTTATTTTAAGATTAGTCAACTGTTACCATTTCTTCAGCTTGAGCATCTTCAAATGCGATTTGTGCATTTTGGAGTTTTACATTTGCTTCTTGAAGAAGTGCTTGAGCTACATCTTTTCTTTGCTTTGCAACTTCTGCATTAGCTTGCTTCATAGAAAGTGATTGTTGTAATTTCATCATTCTTTCTGTCATTTGAGCTTTAACTTCAGCTTTTGCCTTATCATATTCAGCTTGAGCCTTATCTAATCTTGCTTGAGCAAGTTCAACTTTTTCTTGAGCAGCAGCATGAGCAGCTTCTTTCTTTTGAAGATTCATTTCAGCTTTTGCTTGATAATCTTGAGCTTTTGCATATCTTTGTTGAGCCTTTTCAAGCGGAGTCATAGGTCTTTCTTCTTGAGGTTCTTCTGCTCTTTGAATTGGGTTTGTTGCAACAGGTTGTTGAGTTTCTTGTGCTGCTTGAGGAGCTTGAGCTGCTTGAGCTTGTTGTGATTGTTGAGCTGCATTTTGTTGCAATACATTCATAGCATTCATATTTTTGGAAATTGCTTCTGTAATTTTTTCTTTAAAAGAATCATTATTTTTGTTTGCGAACAAGAAAGCTGCAGCACCTAACATAAATAATCCGGGGCAAAATCCAATGCCAACACCAATTAAGTATGCTAATGATGCTGATTTAGCTAATGTTTTTATTGCGGAACCGACAACATCTGCACTATTGCTAAAATTGCAAGTATCTTGTTCCGGATTTCTTTCGACTGAATTAGGATTTGTAGCAGCTGTACTGTTAAATTGAACATTGTTAGCTCTTGCTGATTCTTGAGCTTGTTGTAAGCTTGTTCCTAACTTTTGCATATTTCTTTGTTGATTTGCTGCTGTAAGATTAAATTGCATCTCTAAATCCTCTCTTTGTCTTCGTACTTTAATAAAGTATTTGAAACTCATGAAATTGCCTATTTTTTCATGTTTTATTAAGTTATGTTACAAAGCGTAGATATTCAAAAAATAAATCATTTAAATACAGGTGTTTGCAGATATAGAAAACTGTTATAACTACAATACGGAAAATGATAACTGACGGGGAACGATGAAAGAATCTGAAATAACCTTAGAATATGCTCGGGAAGCACACAAACGCTGGTTAATTAAAAATAATAAAAACGATTTAAATAAAGCTATCGAATACTATTCAAAGACACTAAGCAGCAATCCAAACATACCCGAAGGTTATTACAGATTAGCACTTTTACTTTGGGAAAGCGGAAGAATAAGTTTAACATCTGCAATTGAAAAATGTAAACTTGCACTGACAATGAGTCCGAATGACATAAATGCAAGGATGTATGCGGGATATTTTTTAAAGCTTGCAGGAAAAAATGATGAAGCTGAAAAAGAATTTAAAAAAGCCGTCGATATTGCACCTTTATCATCTGCAAGAGCAAGATTAAACTTAGGTTTACTCAATTGCGAAAGACTTGCAAATCATGATATAACTGTACCGAGGATAGCAAAATCATTATATTACATGGCTTCCGGAACACTTACCGGATTATTTGATTATTCAAATATAAAAATGAGCATACAGAAAATAAAAGAAACTTTTTCCG
>JBJEGL010000077.1:0-3260 GCA_051875035.1 Candidatus Gastranaerophilaceae bacterium
TCAAGACAACGAGTAACGACTTTTTGTGAAGCAAAATCCAAGACAGTAACAGGGGTGAAGAATCTTTTTGCATAAATTTGAAAAACAGAAAAATGTACGCTTATAAAAAATAAAATGAACTATGAGAGAAGTAATCACGCCTCTGTTTTATTACCAAATGGAGATGTTCTTATAATTGGCGGAGGTTCACAAATACCCGAGGTTTTTAATGCGAAAACTAAAACTTTTTACAAACTTCCTGTTTCATCAAATATAAAAGATATTGCAATTGCAGAAAAAATTAACGACAAACAAATTATTATTGTTTCGCCAAGCAATAATATTATTGAGGAATTTGATATAGAAAATAATAAACTTAAAAAATAGGTGTTTTTGATAGGCTTAATACAAGTAGCAAGAATATTTTAAATTATAATGGAGTTTTGTTTTTTCCGATAGAAACTTTTGATAATTCTGATCTTTCTGTAGAACCTAAAGAAAAAGTTGTTATTACTTATTATGATTACAAAAAAAATATTATAAGAAATATCACGAAACCACAATCAGTATTCGATTTTTGTATAGGGAATATGATTGCAGAAGTAAATAATGAACTTGTTCATTTTTGTTCTAAAAACATCTTATATACTGAAATTTATGAGAAAAAAGTTAATAAAATATATGGAGTAAGTAATTATGCATTAATACAAACAGACAAAAAAATTATTATTATTGGTGGAGTAATCGGAGCATCTACAGTAACCAATGAAATACAAACTATAGATATTAAAATGATACTAAAATGACTACAATTGAAGACATAATGTTATATTATTAAATACAAAATCACGGGCAAAGGATAATTATAATTGAGCCAATCATCATGATGACTGTTCCTATAAGTTTTTGAAATAAATTCTCTTCGTGAAAAAATTTTATGCCGAAGAAAAGATTAACAATTGTCGACAATTGAAACAATGCAAGAGCATAACCGACTTTCATATGCTGAAACACATAATTCGTTGAAAGCTGCATCAATGCGAGTCCTGCACAGATAATAAGATATTTATGGATTTGGTTATGTTTTATCGGCGTAAAATTCTTTCCGGTGAAAAGAATAATTAATAATGTAAAAAATGTTCCCGTCCACGCCCACATAAAGAAAGATGTAGTTACACTTGATAAAAGAATAACTTTTTTTAAAATAACCGCTTCTATTCCTGTTAAAATAAGGGCTGCAAATCTCAACATTACATCTTTTCTTTTTAATAATTTTAATGAAAAACCTTCTTCGGTTGTTTCAAAAACAAATCTGCTTCCCCAAATAATTAATATCATACCAAAAATGCCAAATATTCCTGGAATTTCAGATAGCATAAATATTCCGACAATTAAACCAACAACTGATTTGTAAGAATTAATAGGTCCTAAAACAGATAATTCTCCTATTTGCAGTGCTTTTACCATACAAGCTCTTCCTAATGAACAAAGCATTCCTGCAATAATTGAATATTTCCAAAATTCAATCGGCAAAGTCGTCCAATTAACTTGAAAAGCAAATGGTATACAGCACAATCCCATAATCATATATGAGTAAAAACTTGTGTATAAAGAAGACCCTTCCATTGAAACTTTTTTCTCAAATGTATTTGCAACCGGATTTGAAAAAATTCTTAATATTACGGCAAAAGTTGTCAAAAACATATTTACTCTCTTTTTATATTCAGTATAATTATTATATGGGTAACACAGAAAAAAGGATATATGTATGGGAAATTTAATAAAACTTATTATTCTTGCAGCTGTTTGTTATGGTATTTATTGGACAACACAAAACGTTGATTTTAATTCAATGGTAAATGATGCTACTCAAAAAATTGAAAATGAAAAAACTATTACGAGAGTTGTCGGCGGAAGACAAAGACACATTGAAACAGCAAGAGAAGTAGCAGAATAACTCTTTTATATTAACAAAAAGCATAATGTTTCTTTATTGGAGTTATTTTATAATAAAGTATCATTCAATAGAGGAGATTTTATGTACTTAATTGTTCGTTGGCTGTTATTTGCAGCAAGTATTATTTTTACTGCATGGTTAATTCCTGGAATTACAGTAAGCAGTTTTTTGGCTGCTCTCGTTGTTTGTATTGTCCTTGGATTAATTAATGCTTTTATACGACCGGTAGTTATGTTTATTTCATTACCGGTAAATATTTTAACGCTTGGGTTATTTACACTTGTCGTTAATGCATTGATGTTGATGATTGCAGGATATTTTTCTCCGGGATTTAGTGTAAACGGTTTTTGGAGTGCATTGTTCGGTTCAATAGTATTAGCAATTTTAGGAGCATTTATCAATAGAATAGATACCCATGAAGCAAAGTAAGTAAGCCTGAAACATCACTTTTTCAACAAAATAGAAAGGCAGTTTAAAGTTAAACTGCCTTTTTTTAATAAGCCCCTGATAGGATTTGAACCTACGACAATTTCCTTAGGACGGAACCGCTCTATCCAGCTGAGCTACAGAGGCTTTTCCTTTATTTACTTGCTTTGTATTAAAGTAAATGAATATTCTCTATTTTAGCTTGCTTAATTGTTTTGTCAAATATTTTGTATATGTTTATAATCATCCTTTAGTTACAAAGATTTATGCGTTCTTATTGTTTGTATTTTAACACGAAGTCTGTTGCTTCTTCTCTTGTTGTAATATTGCCTTCAAGTTGTGCCGAATATAAAGCTTTAACAATATTTCCGAGTTCTTTTGATTGAGGAAGTCCCGTAAGGTTCATAATATCTTTACCCGTAAGCAGCGGTTTTGGGGTAGCAACTGCTGCGTCATATTCAAAACATTCTTTTTGTAATGCCGTTAATTTTTCTATATTCTGTTTTACCATATCTACAGTAATTGCATTGCCGAGAGCTGATAACCTGTCTGCCTTTGCAAGAATTATATTATCTAAAAAATACGGTGATAATTTTCTGTAATATTTTAAATGAGCTTTTGGTGTTGTATCAGCACTGCTGACAAATGAAGACGGATAAATATGAAATTTTATCATGTTTTCTATATATGCAATCTGTTTTTTTGAAAACTTTAATTCTTTTAATATCGGTATAACTTTTTTTGAGCCGATTTCATCATGCATAATAAATCTGTGGCGTCCTGTGTTTTCGTCAATTGTCCACGTATCGGGCTTTCCTATGTCATGCAAAAATGCTGCTAACTTTAAAAATGCTTTTCTCGAATAATTGCCGAGAGAGGTTTCTTCAAGTATCTTTTT
>JBJEGL010000078.1:0-3259 GCA_051875035.1 Candidatus Gastranaerophilaceae bacterium
AAGGAGAGAAAATATGCTTTGGTTCAAGGTTCCTCAAAAAGTTTACTTCAAACGTGGTGCTACTGATTTGGCTTTGCGTGAATTAGCAGGCAGAAAGAAAGCATTTATCGTAACAGACAGATTTTTATTCAGCTCAGGTGCAGCAGATCAAATTACTAAAGTTTTGGATGAAATCGGAATTGACCACGAAATCTTCTTTGATGTAAAACCTGACCCTACATTATCAACTATTGAAGAAGCGTTTGCAATTATGAAACCGTTTGAACCTGATGTAATTATTGCACTTGGCGGCGGTTCACCGATGGATGCTGCAAAAATTCTCTGGTTAAAGTACGAACAACCAGATACAGACTTTACAGATATTTCAATGAGATTTATGGATATCAGAAAGAGAATCTGCCAGCTTCCTGATTTAGGAAAGAAAGCACTTATGGTAGCTATTCCGACAACATCAGGTACAGGTTCTGAAGTTACTCCTTTCTCAATCATTACAGATGATAAGTGCGGTGTAAAATATGCGATTGCAGATTATGCTTTAACTCCGTCAATGGCAATTATTGACCCGAATTTTGTAGACGGAATGCCGAAGGGACTGACTTCCGCATCCGGTATTGATGCTCTTGTTCACGCAATAGAAGCATACGTATCTTGTATGGCAACAAACTTTACAAATTCAAATGCATTAGAAGCTTGCAAGTTAGTATTCAAATATTTAAGCCGTTCATATCACGAAGGTGCAAATGATCCTATTGCAAGAGAAAAAATGCATTATGCAGCAACAATTGCAGGTATGGCATTTGCAAACGCATTCTTAGGATTATGCCATTCAATGGCTCACAAATTAGGTGCAATGTTCCACGTTCCACACGGAGTTGCAAACGCATTATTGATAAGACAAATTATCAAATACAATGCAACCGATTGTCCGAAAAAACAAGCAACATTCCCGCAATATAAATATCCTTGTGCAGTTGAAAGATATGCTCAAATTGCAGATGAACTCAAATTAGGTGGTTCAACAAATGAAGAAAAAACTCAATTGTTGATTGATGCTATTGATAAGTTGATGAAGGATATTGAACTTCCTAATTCAATCAGAGAGTTCCTTGAAAAGAACGGTCAAACGGAAGCTGATTTCTATAACAAATTGGATGAAATGGTTGAACTTGCGTATGATGACCAATGCACAGGTGCAAACCCCGTATATCCGCTTTTAAGTGATATCAAAGAACTTTACATCAAAGCATTTAACGGAGAAGTATAGTTCGTTTAAAAAGTAAATGAGTCCGTATTATAAGTACGGACTCATACTTTTATAAAGGTAGCATTATGGACAAGAATTTATCGGATAAATTAATTCACAGATTGACTCAATATCACTGTATTGTAACCGATATAGAGGAGCAAGGCAGGGATGTTGTGTCAAGTCCTCAGATTGCAGAATTATTGAAAATTGATGATTCTCAAGTTCGTAAGGATATGAAAATTCTTGGTAAAACAGGGAAAACCAAGGTCGGTTATAAAGTAAGCGATGTAAAACACATTATAGAAAAGACTTTGGGATTTGAAAAAACGAAAGAAGCTTTTATTGTTGGAGCGGGTAATTTAGGTCTTGCCCTTGCCAAGTATGATGACTTTAGGTTTTATGGTTTCAATATTCTTGCGATGTTTGATAACGATAAAACTAAAATAGATATGACAATTAACGGAAAACAAATTTATCATATAGATAAATTGCCTGAATTGGTAAAAAAAATGAAGGTTGAAATAGCTGTTTTAACTGTTCCGAGAAAGTTTGCACAGCAAACAGCAGATTATTTGATAAATTCCGGAATAAGATATATTTGGAACTTTACTCCGACAGTATTAAAATTGCCGGATAATGTACAAGTTTGGAATGAAAATTTAATAGGAAACTTTTTACAATTTACAAAAGATATATAGAATTTGAAGAACGGGTTAATGAATATGAAATCAATATATCCTGTTTATACACTAAAGAACGAATGTCATGATTGTTATAAATGCGTAAGAGAATGTCCTGTTAAGGCAATTAAAATTAAGGACGGAAGTGCTTCTGTTTTGGCGGAAAAATGTATTGCCTGCGGACATTGTGTTCAGGTATGTCCGTCAAATGCGAAACGTGTCAGAAATGACATAGAAAAAGTTAAAGCATTGTTATCGGCAAAGAAAGATATATATGTTTCTTTAGCTCCGAGCTGGAGCGGAGTGTATGAAATTTCTCCGCAAAAAATGGTTGCAATATTAAAAAAACTTGGTTTTTCTGCAGTGAGTGAAACTGCATTAGGAGCACAGGAAGTTTCTATACAAACTGCTGAAATTTTGAGAAACGGAAACAATGGTTTGTATATTTCAAGTGCCTGTCCTGTTATTGTAGATTTTATAAGAAAATATCATCCGGATTTTTCAAAAAATATTGTGCCGATTGCATCTCCTGCACTCACTCATGCAAGGTTATTAAAGGAAAAATTCGGTCAAAATATTGCAATAGTTTTTATCGGACCATGTATAGGCAAGAAAAACGAATCGGATAAACACCCTGATTTAATAGATGCCGCTTTAACTTTTGAGGAATTAAATTATTGGATAAATGATTTGTTGATTGATATCAGTGAAATAAAAACAGATGAAAACGATAATTTTGTTTTGGAAAGTGCTTACGAAGGTGCCTTGTATCCGATAGACGGCGGAATGAATGAAACTATCAGAAAATCCGGTATAGACAATAATACTACATTAATTAATATAAGTTCGTTAGATAACTTTAATAAAGCATTAAATAATTTTAATAAAGAAAAATGCGAAAATAAGATTTTTATAGAAGCTTTGGCTTGTGCAGGCGGATGTATAAGCGGACCCTGTATTGATTCCCAAAAATCAGGAATTTCTATTATATCGGATGTTCTTACTAAAGTAAAATACAGAGATAAAATTCCGAATTCTGCATCTGTTACGGTTCCGATTGAATATAACGAAGACAAAATTGAAAATCAACAATATACTTACGATGAAATTGTAAACGCAATGCAAAGTATCGGAAAATATTCGGAAGAAGATGAATTAAACTGTGGCGGATGTGGTTATACAACTTGCCGTGATTTAGCAAAAGCTCTGATTTCAGGTGATGCGGAACCGTCAATGTGTGTTTCTTATATGAGAAAAATTGCAATGAAAAAAGCTTCTGCAATGTTGAGAGCAATGCCTTCAGCAGCAGTTATGGTGGATAAAAATCTTAGTA
>JBJEGL010000079.1:0-12053 GCA_051875035.1 Candidatus Gastranaerophilaceae bacterium
AAGAATTATTAGCTAACCTTGATGAACTGCCATTTCCGGCAAGAGATTTAGTGAATAACGATTTATATATCCGTCCCGATAATGCCCAAAAACAAGCAATAATAAGAGTAGCGGCAGGTTGTCCTTATCATTGTTTTTTCTGTCTTGCAACACCTGTTTCCGGCAGCAAACCACGATATCGAAGTGTTGATAACATAATTGAAGAAATAAAAGAATGCAGAGAAAAATACGGTATTAACAACTTTGTATTTTGGTCGGACTTGTTTTCTGCAAACCACAATTTTGTAAAAAATTTGTGTGAAAAAATAAAAAGTGAAACACCAAATATTATATGGAGTGCAAACTCAAGAGTTGATTCCGTCAACGAGGAAATTCTGACGACTATGAAAAATGCTGGCTGTTCTTTAATTAGCATGGGAATAGAAAGCGGTTCACAGGAAATTTTAGATAAAATAGGTAAAAAAATCACAAAAGAGCAGGCGGAACATGCTGTTATGCTATGTAAAAAGCTTGGTATTCAAGTATTCACATACTTTGTTCTCGGTCTTCCCTGGGAAAATGAATCCCATATCGAAGAAACTATAAAATTTGCAATTAAATTAGATGCGGATTATGTCAATTTTTATACTGCTGCCGTACTTCCCGGCTCAAGATTTTATAATTATGTTATAGAACATAATCTCGGTAATACAATGGATAAAGATTTCTTTTCCGCTCCTTATTATTATCCTTGTGTACGGACGCATTTTCTTTCTAAAGAAAGAATTTACGAATTGCATAAATCTGCGGTTAAAAGATTTTATTTAAGACCAAAATATATTTTTAGAAAACTTTCGGAAATAAAAACGCTTACACAATTAAAAAATTATTTCAAAGCTGGTTTATCAGTAATTTTCAAAAAATAAATCAGTGCAAGAAAAACAAATTTGCAATTACAACAGCCCCGATAATACCTGCCGCATCAGCTATTAAGCCCGTTAAAACAGCGTACCTGTATTTTTTTATTCCAACAGAGCCAAAATACACAGCCAAAACATAAAAAGTAGTTTCTGAGCTGCCAAGCATTATTGCGCCAAGTTTCACAACATACGAATCAGGAGGATTGGATGATGCAATATCGGAAAAAACGCCGAGAGCGGCACTTCCAGATAGAGAGCGAATTATGGCAAGAGGAAAAACATCAGCAGGAAAATTTATTTTTTGAAGAATATTTGAAAATAAATTCATAATCGTATCAAGAGCACCGGAAGCTCTGAACATAGCAACGGCAACAATTATAGCCGTAAGGTAAGGAATAATTTTTAAAGTAACATTGACACCTTCTTTTGCACCGTCAATAAAAGTTTCATATACAGGTACTTTTCTAATTAAGGCACAAATTAGAATAACCATAATAATTATCGGCAAAATCCAAAGAGATATAACATCAAAAATATATTTAATCTGCACTTGTACTAACCTCCGTATTTTCTGTTTGAGGAGGGAAAATCTTTTGCATAATTTTTGCCGTAATAATTGCAGTTATAAAAGCAAAAGAAGTAACAGCAAGTGTCGGAATTATTATTTCAGTAGGATTTTTGTATCCGACGGAAGCCAAAATAGCAATAACCGTAGCGGGAATAAGTTGAAAACCGGCAGTATTCATAGCAAGAAGCATACACATTGAATCAGATGCGGAAGTTTTATCTTTATTGACAGACTGTAATTCTTCCATAGCCTTTAATCCCATTGGAGTTGCCGCATTTGCAAGCCCAAGTGCATTTGCTGAAAAATTCATGGCAATATCCCCAATGACATTCTTATTGTCTTTGATTTCAGGAAATAAAACCTTTGCAACGGGAAACAATATTTTGGATAACCATTCTACAATACCTGATTTTTCGGCAATTTTCATAATTCCAAGCCAAAACACCATAATTCCGCATATACCGATAGCAATTTGAATTGATGTTTCAGCACCCGATAAAATAGCATTTACAACATCATTAAGTTTCCCGTTTGCAGCACCGGCAATAAATGAAATTATTATTAAAAAGCTCCAAATATAGTTCATTTTTAAATGATAGTTTATATATTGTTTTTAACCAAATTGTAAACTTTTCTTAAAAAACTGATAACATCAACAAATGACGGGTATTTATTATTAAGAGAGTGAGTAGAGGAGATTAAAATGTCATATAATTTTATTTCTCTTAATAATGATACCGTATTTAGCGGCATAAATTTGAGTACACGTCAAATGCCATTGAACCCGCTCGGAAATAAAGAAGTCGAACGGGAAATAAATAATGATACGGAAGAACTTGCTCGTACACAAAGTCTTTTAGAATTTGGTTCAAAAATCGCTGAAAGTCAAAAAACGGATACTGAAAAACAGCCTGAAGGAAATATCCCATGGGCAGATATTATGCGTCAACTTCAATTAGAATGTTCTGGAGATGAAGAAGAAGATTTTAATAATATAATGGAAGAAATAAAATTTCAAATTGAAAATGCACAAACTCAATATGATTTGAATTACTATCAATGGTTAATGGAACATACACACAGACTGTTTTTATCTTTGGAAGATGCTCAAGAAGAGTATATTGAAGATAATTTTCCGTATGAAAATTTATTTTATCAGCACGAACCAATAAATATGACCATTGTATAGAATTTTACTTGTAAAAATTTTGTAAAAAATAGTTGTTCAATATATTTAGATATTGACTATTATTTATGTGTGGAATAATATTAAGTTACCTGTCGGAGTGGCGGAATGGTAGACGCGCACGTTTGAGGGGCGTGTGGAGCAATCTGTATGGGTTCAAGTCCCATCTTCGACACCATTCATTCAAAAAGAGGTCATTATGACCTCTTTTTTGTTTAATAACGAGTTTAAATAATTATGCAGTTAAAAATTCCTTAGGATATTCAACTTTAGCATTAAGAAAAGTTTCTTTGCCTTGAAGATTTTTAGCCATAAAATATTCTTATTATTTTCATAATTATCCGACATTATTTTTGTTGCTACTTAAGATTATTTGTCAAGCACAGCCTGACCTACAGACTGGCTTTTAGGTAGCAAAGAATCAATGAATTTAAAAATTTAAGAGCTTCTTCGGCTAAAGCCTCAGTATGACAGGAAATTTGTCATTCTGAGGAAGCGAAGTGACCGAAAAGAGGCAGAGGTTCAGAAAATAAAATACCTGTATTTGGAATACTAAAAAGAAACGGAAAAGTATATACGCAAATAATTCCGGATTCAAGTTCAGAAACTCTTTTAGATATTGTGCAAACAAAGATTAAACCAGATTCAATAGTTTATACGGATAGTTTCCGAGCGTACAACAAACTATCTTTAAAAGGTTATAAACACTATCGCATTAACCATTCTGTCGAATTTGCAAAAGGTAAGAATCATATTAACGGTATTAAAAGTTTTTGGGGTTATTGTAAAATGAGTTTGTCAAAGTTTTATGGGTTAAAAAAGGAAGAATTCTTGTTACACTTAAAAGAATGTGAATTTAGATTTAATCATAGAAAACAAGATTTATATAAAATTTTGTTAGAAGTTATTACTAAAAATTAAATTCTTCTGTGCAAGCCCCAATATTTATTTTACAACCTTACAAAGTCCTGCCGGTTTGTCAATATTTCTGTTTAACATTTTTGCACATTCAAAAGCTGTTAATTGCAAGAAAATAAGTGTTCCAAAAATAGCACAAATCTCTTCATTCGTATCTAACATAAAGTGATTCGGTGAAATTTCATAAAAATACTCCGGTGCATTCTTATCCGATATAGTCACCAAATACGGAGTATAGGAATTTTGAATTTTTTTAATATTATTAAGACAAATACCGTGATTTTTTTCATCAACAAGTATAATAACAGCAGATTTTCTGTTTAAAATTGCAACATGCCCGTGCATAAACTCGCCGGTCGGATAAGCAGTAGTATTGATATAAGAAGTTTCTTTAACTTTCAATGCACCTTCTTTAGCAAGTCCGTAGAATATTCTGCTTCCTAAAATTTCTATACTGTTATATTGAACAAGTTCTTTAGCAATTTTTCTTATAAAATCATGGGAATCAAGTTCCTTAAGCAAGAATGCAGGAAGATTTTTTAATTTTTCCAAATATACGGAAATATTATCTCCTTGTTTTTGCTGAATACCCAAAATCAAAAGAATTACACATAAAAGCTGTGCTGACAATGCTTTTGTAGAAGCAATACTGTCTTCCTTCCCAGCCATTGTATGAATTTTATACTTAGCTAAATTCCACATAGTAGAATTTTTTGTATTAGAAATACATAAGATGTTCTCAGTGCGTTTTTTTATGTCCTGCATAACTTTTAAAGTATCCGAAGTTTCTCCGGATTGCGAAATAAAAACAAATAACCTTTTATCAAGATTAGCTTTTTCTGACATAAAGAATTCACCGGAATAGAAAGCTTCCGCATCAAGTCCGAGAGATGTTTTCATCATCTCAGCTGCAATAACCCCGCAATGATAAGAAGAACCGCTTGCAACAAAGCATATTTTTTGTGCTTTTTGCGGAATATCTAACAATATTTTTCCATCTTGAGAAATATAAGTTTCCAATAAACGTGAAAGAATTTTAGGTTGTTCATAAATTTCACGTTCCATAACAAATTTAAAATTATCCATTAAGACTTCCTATCATAGACTTTAATCAAATGCCAACCGAATTGAGTTTTAACGGGTTCGGAAACTTCACCCACACCGAGATTAAAAGCAGCATTTTCAAAGGGTTTAACCATTTGTCCTCGGCCAAACATACCAAGTGCACCGCTTCTTTGAGAAGAAGGACATTTTGAATATTTTGTAGCAAGACGTTCAAAACTTTCACCATTATCTATTCTTTTTTTCAAAGCAGCGGCTTCATCGTAAGAATCCACTAAAATATGTCCTGCACTAACATATTTAACAGGCTGGAGTTTGACTAAATTTACGGGAGATAACTCCCCTTCTATTGATGTAAATGTTTCTTGAGAAAACACAACAGCATTTAAACTCAAACACACAGCTAAAGCTAAAATTATATTCCTCATAAATAGTCCTTTCTTTTTTATTATACACACAAAGTCAAATTTTTACATCTTTGTATAATCTCTTTTACCCAAAATAAATTATGTCTTTTTTTAATAATATACGTACTAAATTGTATTTTAATTATCCGTCCGACTAATTAAAAAATTAATAATTTACGTTATTTTTTATAAAAAGGAGGATTTTATGCATAATTTATGTGAGGAGATTACGAAATTAACTCGTAATTCAAAAAGAGCTAAAGAATTTTTTATGGAACATTTGGCATTTACGGTAAGCCCTTCCGGACTTAAAGAAATGTTATCAGAGAACCTTAACGATATTAAAATTTTTGATGTCAGAGAATATGAAGAATATCTTAATGGTCATATACCCTATGCGATTCATATTCCCGTAACAGAAATAAGCGAACATTTTGAACAATTTGATAAAGGGAAATTAAATATTGTATATGGGCATAATCCTATTTGCCAGCGAGGAACAAAAGTTGCACTTTTTTTAGCTGAAAAAGACTATCCCGTCAAAGTTTTATTAGGCGGTTTTAAAGGTTGGCAAAAAAATGATTACGAAATCATAAAAAATGAAGAATAATCACAAAAAGGGATGATTAAATCATCCCTTTTATATAACCTTATTCACTAATCAGGACGTAAAGTTTTTAAATATTCTTTATAACCTTCAAGTTTTTGTTGTTCGGGTTTTAACATTATGTAATTTCCGACAACCAAAACATCAATATCAGTAAACATAAAACAACGATAAGCATCTTCAGGGGAATTTACAAGCGGCTCACCTCTTACATTAAAAGATGTATTAACAATAACAGAGCAACCTGTAAGCTTTTTAAATTCATTAATTATATCGTAATACCGTTTATTTGTATTTTGATTTACTGTTTGCAGTCTTGCCGAATAATCAACGTGCGTTATTGCAGGAATTTGAGAGCGGACGACATTCAATTTTTCTATTCCAAACAAATTTTCTGCATTTTTATCAACTTCACATCTTATATCTTCTTTTACATCTACCGTTAAAAGCATATAAGGGCTTGTTTGTCCCTCTTTTATCGTGAAAAACTTATGAGCATCTTCTTCCAAACAAGTGGGTGCAAAAGGTCTGAAAGATTCACGTTTTTTTACTGCGAGATTTAATTTTTTCTGCATTTCCGTATTTCTTGCATCTGCAATAATACTTCTATTGCCTAATGCTCGAGGCCCGAATTCAGCACGCCCGTTCATATGTCCGACAATTTTGCCTTCGGATATACATTTTGCGACGTAAGAAGAAATTTCATTTTCGTCAAGTCTAAAATACTTTGCTCCAATTTGGGTTAAAGATTGCTCGATTTCGCTGTCTGAAAATTCACTTCCAAGTAAACTGCCTTTTTGTGCATCAGGCAATACAATTCTTCTTTCATGTTTCAATACTTCATAATAAGCCCATAGTGCAGCACCTAAAGCACCTCCCGCATCTCCGGAAGCAGGTTGAATCCAAATATTATCAAAAATATTTTCTTTCAGAATTTTACCGTTAGCAACGCAATTTAAAGCACAACCACCTGCTAAACACAGATTTTTTTCTCCTGACATTTTTCTGACATTCTTAGCAATTTTAAGAATAATTTCTTCTGTTACAACCTGCAAACTTTTCGCAACATCAGTATGTTTTCTTGTAATTTCAGCCTCTGAACTGCGTGCTTTCATATCAAATAGTTTTTCAAATTTCCTATTGTACATTTTTGTTCCCGTACAATAATCAAAATATTCTTGATTCAGCCAAAATGAACCGTCATCCTTAATATCAATAAGGTTATCTCTTATAATTTCCGAATATTTATCCTCTCCGTACGGAGCAAGCCCCATAACTTTATATTCTCCAGAATTTACACGAAAACCCAAATACCCGGTAAATGCACTGTATAAAAGACCTAATGAGTGAGGGAATTCTAAAACCTGTTCAAAATGAAGAGTATTTCCTTCTCCTACACCCCAGGAAGAAGTAGTCCACTCTCCAACACCGTCAAGACATATAAAAGCTGCTGACTCAAACGGTGACGGGAAAAAAGCACTCGCAGCATGTGCACCGTGATGTGTTGAAAAATATATCGGACATTTTAAACGATTTTCAAAACTTTTATCTATTGTTTTGGGCATATGCAGTTTTTTGTTCAACCAAACAGGCATTGCCTTAACAAAAGACGGTAAACTTTTAAAAGGATAAGCTATTTGTGTTTCTAAAATTCTCTCGAATTTAATCAGAGGTTTCTCATAATAAACAACGCCGTCTAAATCTTCGGGATTTATTTTGGCATATTGCAGACAAAAATCAATTGCATTTTGAGGATATGCAGGATCATGTTTATGACGGGTAAAACGCTCTTCGTGTGCAGCTGCAATAAATTCTCCGTCTTTAACAAGTGCTGCTCCGCTATCATGAAAATACGAACTTATACCTAAAATATATGTCACTTTATCTCCTAATATTGGTTTTCATATGTAGGTTCTTTTGCAACAACATTTTTCCAGTATGAATTTTTGTTGTTCTTACTTAACAGAAGTCTGTCCCTTTTTACAAATTTTGCAATTATTCCTGTAGGCATAATTGTACAAAACCAAACAAATATTAAAGCTAAACCCGAAAGAATACTACCTGCAAAAGCTAATATCTTTTTTACAAATTTGTATACGGATTTATCAATATTTATACCGAACAAATTTACCGAAAGCATCAGGAAAAGAATTAACCAACAAACAGCAATTATTGTAAATGCAAGCGTTACATAGTGTTTGTACCACAATATTGCACAAGGAATAATTGGCAATACCAATAGTGTTATCTTGAACCTTTTTAATTCTTTGAGAGTAACTTCGCCCATTAACACCTCAAATAATTGTATAAATGAATGGTGAGACAGGTGAAGTTCCGACAATAATAAGCATTATTAGCAAAACCAAAAAAACAATTGCCGGAAAAATCCAATAAGCCTTATTTTTCCACATAAAAGACCATATTTCAGCAAAAATGTTTTTTCTTTTCATTAAAAAACCTCTTTTTATTCATTCATAATATCAGTTTTATAATAAATCTGCAAGCATAGAGATAGCTTCCGTATCTTCAGGGAAGATATCCGTATATCTTTGCAAATAATCTCTTGCATCATCTTTTTTATCAAGTTTTAATGCACATTTTGCCAAATTCATAAGATTGAAGGTATTGTTAGGATAAGATTTATCAATATCTGCAAACAGTCCGATTGCATCGTGATAATTTTCCTCTTTCATATAAATTTGAGCAAGCATATTTTCTATTTCAGGATTTTTTTCAAGGAACATAGCATCTTCAAAAATTTGTTTTGCCGCATCAAAATTATTTTTCATAAAATAAATTTTACCAAGATTATACAATATCTCTATATCCTGCGAATCCTCTTTTATAGCACGTTCTAAGATTTCTTGAGCCTTATCATTTTCTTGTCTTGATAATTTATTTAACGCAATATTCAATAAAACTTTTGAAGGTAAAGCAATTGCATTCAGAACAGTATCATAAAACTCATTTGCCTTAACAGAGTCTCCCGTCATTTGAAAATAGTTTCCGAATTCATAAGCAATATATGGATTTTCAGGTTCCAGTGAATATGCAATTTCAAATTCTTCTTTTGCATATTCAAATAGACGCGAATCCAAATACAAAACAGCTAAATCTTTATGTGCAGCAGCAAACTTCGGGTTTAGTTGAATAACTTTTTTCAATAGTGCTTCAGCTTTGTCTTTGTCACCTGTATTTCCGCAAAGAATAGCGTAATCGTAGTATATATTTTCGTCAACTTTACCTTTTTTTATCATTGTCATATAAATTTTTTTTGCAGCTTCATAGTCTTTAAGCTTAATATTTATATCCGCAATTTTCATTTTAACGTGAAAAGCCGAATTTTCTTTTTCAATTGATTTTAAGATGTTTAGAGCTTTTTCATAATCTTTTAAACCTTCATATGCACAGGCAAGATTATATTTATGCAAATCTTGTTCGGGTTCGGCAGAAGACATTACCTCAAAATATTTAACAGCTTCATCGTAATCGCCAGCATCTAAAGCTGCCGCAGCAAGAGAAGATAAATAGAACGGAGTCGGTTCCATTTTATAAGCCGATTGAAAATATTCATAAGCTTTTTTAAAATCACCGCAAAGTTTTGAAGTAACAGCGATATTATAGTATGTAGTAGGATTAGTATTGTCTGCCGCAAGAGATTTTTCAAAAGCTTCCGTTGCTTTATATAAACGGGCAAGAGCAAGATTTGCCGAACCTAAGTTATTTAATAATAAAGCATGGTTTGGGTTTAGTTCAATAGCTTTTTCAAAAAACTCAATTGCTTTTTCATAACGCTTTGTTGCCATATATACAGTTCCAAGCATGTAAAAAATTTGGTAATCTCCAGAACCAAGTTCATAAATATCTTTTTCATATTTTTCAATTTTGTCTGATTGTCCTGTTTGCATATACATGACAACAAGATTTTTATATGCATCCAAATAGTCCGGCCTGAGTTTTATAACATTTAAATAACATTTTTCACAAAACTCATAATTTCCAAGTTTTTCACTCATTAAACCTAAATAATACCAGGCGGTAGCATCTTCAGCATTTAATTCCGCAGCTCGCTTAAAATCTAAAAACGCACGCTCTATTAAATCTAAATTTATATTGCATAGACCGATATTTCGCCATATTTCAGAATTGGCATCATCTTTTTCCAATAATTTTACTAAAATAAGTTTTGCCTCAATAAACTTTTTTTCTTCAATTAAAGCAATTGCATCATTTAAATTTAATTCAATACACATAATAAACCTCTCAGCAAAGATAATAACATAAAATAACAAACTTGAAAAAAAGTTAAAATTGTGCTGTTATAATAACATCAACAGGAGAAAAAATATGGAAAAAACATTTGTTGCAATCAAGCCGGATGGCGTAAAAAGAGGATTAGTAGGGGAATTAATCAATCGTTTTGAAAGAAAAGGCTACAAACTCATAGGCATGAAATTGATAATACCTACACAGCAAATAGTGGAAGAACATTATAAAGAACACATCAATAAACCGTTTTATCCGAGATTATTGAAATATTTTACATCAGGTCCGCTCGTTGCAATGGCAGTAGAGGGATACAATGTTGTTAAAGGTGTTCGTCAAATTGTAGGTGCAACAAATCCTGATAATGCAGATGTAGGAACAATAAGAGCCGATTATGCACAAATAATGGAACAAAATATTGTTCATGCATCAGACAGCGTAGAAAGCGGTCAAAGAGAAATCAATATATGGTTTAAACCGGAAGAAATATTTGATAAATGGAAAACCGTTTCTGAAATTTTGATTGAAGAATTACAGTAGTTATGGCAAAAAGTGATTTTTTCAAGTTTGAATTGCTAAAAAAAAGCAAAACAACAAAAGCAAGAGCAGGAATTTTTCATACGCCTCACGGTGATATAAAAACTCCTGTTTTTATGCCTGTCGGAACAAATTCGGCAGTAAAAATGCTGACAAATCATCACTTGAAAGAAACAAACGCACAAATTATATTATCAAACTCTTACCATTTATTTTTACGTCCGGGGAATAAATTAATAAAAGAAGCAGGCGGACTTCACAAATGGATGAATTGGGACAAACCTATTTTAACGGATTCCGGAGGATTTCAAGTATTTAGCCTTGCTCATTTGAGAAAAATTACGGAAGACGGTGTAAAGTTCAAAGATCCTAAAACCGGAAATTCTTACCATATTAATCCTGAAATATCAATGGAAATTCAACAAGACCTTGCACCTGATATTGCAATGGCGTTTGATGAATGCTCACCGTATCCTTGCACATACGAACAGGCAAAAGCAGCAATGGAACGTACTCACAGGTGGCTTGACAGATGTTTTAAGGCACATACAAAAGATAATCAAGCATTATTTCCAATTGTACAGGGTGCTTTTTTTGATGACCTAAGAAAAGAAAGTGCTCAAATTGTATCTTCGTTTGATGCCGTAGGTTATGCAATCGGAGGAGTCAGCGTTGGTGAACCTGCCGACATAAAAAATTATTACACTGATTTTGTAACAAATTACCTTCCCGAAAACAAACCAAGGTATTTAATGGGTGTCGGTACACCTGAAGACTTACTTGAAATCTTTGCAAGAGGTATTGATATGTGCGATTGTGTTTTGCCTACAAGAAATGCACGACATGGCTCATTTTTTACAAAATTCGGTAAGAAAATTATCAAAAATAAGGAATTTGAAAAAGATTTTTCACCATTAGATGAAGAATGTGATTGTTATAGCTGTAGAAACCACTCTAAAGCATACATAAGGCATTTATTTAGGGAAGGCGAAGCAAATGCAGCTATTTTGCTTTCAATACATAATATAAGGTATCTTGTAAAACTATCAGAGATGATTCATGAAGCAATTTTAAATGATACATTTGATGATATGTATAATGAAAGACTCAAAAATTATCTGAAAAAATAGTAATATACTATCTTAAAAGAGCACTTATTGATTAGTTTTTTCCATAGTATTATGGAATTTATGAAGTTCTTGCATTGCATCAACCGAACTAAAACCACCAATTTCAGATTCTTTCTTATTTTCAAGATATCCGCGTTTTCTCAATAAGTTAACATATTGAACATTTCCCGATTGCATTGCAATATCAAAAGGAGTACTGCCTGCATCATCTCGAAGATTAAAATCAGCATTAGCATTTAATAACATATGTAAAATAACAATTTTTTTTTGTAATACAGCGTAATGCAGCGGAGTACGTCCTGCAACATCATGAATATTTACATTAGCACCATTTTTTATTAAAAAAGACACAGAAGCTTCTTTACCAAGCATAGCCGCATAATGCAATGGTGTTATCCCGTTTTCTTCATCGCATCTTCTGTTTACATCAACACCTTTTTCAACAAATGCAGTCAAGATTTCAGGTTTATTTG
>JBJEGL010000080.1:0-3242 GCA_051875035.1 Candidatus Gastranaerophilaceae bacterium
TAAAAATTATGAAAAAGATGACAAAGCCGCAATTATACCCCCCCGTGAAACAGAGAATCCGTTACAGTTTATTCCTTCAGATATTGAAACTATTATTTATGTATACATAGACGACCACGTACGAAGATTATATTATGATCTAAATATGTATGCTCCTCACTATAAAATTATTGATAGTAAAAAAATACAGTTTTTACCGGATAAATTGTATATGCACAGTTTTCTATATAAAGACTTTAATTTATTAAATTATATAACATCAAGCGAAGAAGAAAAATCAAACAGATTTTGCTTATTTATGAAAGAAATAAACAAAGAATGTAAAAGAATTTTTCCCAAAAGTCAGGTTATTGTAATTTTATACAGAGAAGAGGAAAATATAAATTGGAAATCACTCAAACAAGATGGCATAAAAATAATAAGAGTAAATACAGATGGACATTTGTATAATCAAGAATACTTAACAATAGATAATTCACATCCAAACGGAAAAGCTTGGCAAGAAATAACGCCGATTATAATAAAAGAATTGAAATTATAGCCAAAAGTATAATTAGTATCATATTGCAAAAAAAAATTTATGTTGTAAGATAGTACTTGTCAGAAAATTTAAACCCTTTAATAAACATGAACATGGAGATTCGCTAAAATCTTCAAGTAGAGTCATGTTTTTTTATTTGTAGAGATTTTAATTTACAACGAAAGGCAAAACAGTGGAAGAAGCTAAAGAAACACAAGAATTAAAAACAGCAGCTAAAGACGTAAAAGAAGTCAATCCGAAAAGAAGAAAAAAGATTGAAACAAAAGAAGAAACAGCTGCACAAAGTGAATGGAAAGAACACGTAATACAAATCAGCCGTGTAACAAAGGTTGTTAAGGGCGGTAAGAAATTAAGTTTCAGAGCAATTGTAATTGTAGGAAACAAAAACGGACAAGTCGGCGTAGGTTGTTCTAAGGCAGCTGAAGTAATTACAGCAATTCAAAAAGCAGTAGCTGACGGAAGAAAAAATCTTATCGACGTACGTCTTTTCAAGACAACAATTCCTCATCCGATAACAGGTCGTTCAGGAGCAGGCAGTGTAATGTTAAGACCCGCTTCACAAGGTACCGGTGTTATCGCAGGCGGTGCAGTTCGTGCAGTACTTGAACTTGCCGGAATTGAAAATATTTTGAGCAAATCATTAGGTTCAAAATCACCGCTCAACGCAGCAAATGCAACAATTAATGCACTTAAATCATTAAGAAACTTCAAAGAAGTTGCAGACAAAAGGGGTATTTCCTTAAACGAAATGCTTAATTAAGAAGGGGAATTGAACAATGGCAGAAAAAACAGTAAAAATAAAACTTATAAAGAGCCTTATCGGAGCAACACAAAAACAAATAAAAGTTGTAAGAGCATTAGGCTTGCACAAAACAAATGATGTTGTAGAACATGCACCGTCAAAGACAATAATGGGTATGGTAAACAGCATTTCACACATGTTAGAAGTTGTTGAATAATAATTAACGAAAGGTAAACATAAAATGTCAGAACAAATAACATTGGAAGATTTAAGACCGGCAGAAGGTGCAACTTCCAAATCAAAAAGAGTCGGCAGAGGTAGAGCATCAGGACACGGAAAAACATCTTGCCGTGGTAATAACGGTGAAGGACAACGTTCAGGACGCTCATCAAAAAGAGGTTTTGAAGGCGGTCAGATGCCGGGTTACAGACAAATGCCAAAATTAAAAGGATTTAAGAACTTCAATGCACTTAATTATGCAGAAATTAATGTAAGTGATATTGCTGCATTAGGCTTAGAAATAGTTGATTTAGATGTTCTTAAAGCAAGTAAAAAAGCTTCTTCGGATGCTGATGAACTTAGAGTTTTAGGCAACGGAGAAATTTCAAATGCAGTTACGGTAAAAGCAAGATATTTTACATCTTCTGCAAAAGAAAAAATTGAAAAAGCAGGCGGAAAGGCTGAATTAGTATAATGCAACAACCAAAAATACAACCACCGAGCGTGGAAGATTTAAAATCAATGTTTAAAATATCGGGCTTAAAACAAAAGCTCATTTTTACAGTATTTGTAATGATAATATTTCGTTTTTGTACGCAAATACCGTTATTTGGCATTAATAATTTAAATTTCCTTAATATCGCAGGTGGAGAAAACATAATCGGATTTTTAGATATGTTTTCAGGTGGTGCATTAGGAAATGTTTCAATTATAGCACTCGGTATAGGACCTTATATTACATCATCAATTGTAATGCAATTACTTGCTGTAGTTGTTCCTCACCTTGAACAATTACAAAAAGAAGAAGGTGAAGCGGGAAGAAGAAAAATTTCCCAATATACGAGATTATTTACTGTTGTAATTGCAATATTTCAATCGCTTGTATTTGTGTTATTCTTAACAAGAAATGCTCAGGCTGCACTTCTTCCGGGTATTAATCCGGTTATGTTTATTATTGGTTCGGTGTTTATATTGACCACCGGAGCGGTATTTACAATGTGGCTTGCTGAGCTTATGACAGAAAAAGGAATTGGTAACGGTGCATCTATGATAATTTTCTGGGGTATCTTATCAAGAATTCCTTTCTACTTTGAAAAAACGGCAAAAATTGTTGTTAATGAGCCGGCATTAAAATGGGGGCTTATTGCAACGTTAATTATCTTTTTTGCAACAATGGTATTAATTGTAATTATGCATGAGGCAGCAAGAAAGATAATTATTGTAAACCCGAAAAGACAAGTCGGAAACAAAGTTTACGGCGGTATGAATACATATATTCCGTTTAAGCTTAATCCCGGCGGTGTAATGCCTATTATCTTTGCTGTTGCGATATTATTTTTCCCGACAACTGTTTTGGAATTGGTCGGTAAATCAAATTTCCCGGCAGGTCCAATAAAAGATGCTCTTTTTCATTTATCGGGATTTTTTAATACTTCAACAGTAACCTATAGTATTGTTTATTTCTTGTTAATAGTGGTATTGACGTTTTTCTATGCTTCCATTATCCCAAATATGCAGCCGAAAGAAATTGCAAACAATTTGAAAAAGTATGGTTCTTCAATTCCTGGTATTAAACCGGGAAGACCTACGGCAGAAGCTCTTGATAGAATATTGAGCCGTATTACTTTAATCGGTGCATTCGGTTTGGGTATAATAGCTTTAATTCCGACGTTCACTGCACAAGCAACAAACATTACTACATTACAAGGTTTAGGTGCTACATCTTTAATCATCATGGTG
>JBJEGL010000081.1:0-11994 GCA_051875035.1 Candidatus Gastranaerophilaceae bacterium
AACAAATTGTTGTTGTGCAAAATCTTTTGGTTTTGAAAAAATTGTTTCTTGATTTTCAATACCTGATGAGTCATTTGTTACACCGTAATAGTTTTGTGTTGTATACGTAGCTGCAGATACTTGTGAGGTAGAAATAATCCCTACTGCAATGATTGTTGTTAATATTTTTTTCACGTTCTTCTCCATACAGATATTATTACTTATTTTTTTTATAAGGACAAATTTCCACCATTCAAACTAAAAAAAGTTTACAAAAAAACAGCAAAAATAAAATGTGGTATAATGATATTAATTTTAATTGTAAAGTGAGAAATTATGGCTCAGGGATTTAACGATAATTTATATTTAATAGACTTAAGCTATTTAAACACACCTGCTGAAGTTGTTTATGATTTGAGCAGTATTTTGGATACCGAGCCTGCTAAAAATCAAAGAGTTAAACTAAAATTAGGTACGGTTGATTTCAATAAATCACAATTATTAAGTATAAAATCTTTGATTGAAAGTATTAACTCAACACTTGCTATCGTGGACGGGAAATCGGAAATTACAAGAAATTCTGCAATAGCAATAGGTCTCGTATATCAAAATTCTTCGGATATGGTTCCAAATACTGTTTTTAGCAGTAATAACAAGACTGACGAACTAAAAAAATATATTAATGAAGATATAAAACCAAATCTTTTTCCAAATACGGAAGCAATAAAACATGTTGACGAAAATCAAAATGTAACACAAGAACAAATACAAGCTGCCGAAAATCAGGAAGATATTGAAAACCAAGTAACTGAAGAACAATGTGTCCAAGAAGAAGAAAAAGAAATTTTACAATCCGAAACAATTGAAATTCAGCCGCCAAAATTTGAACCTACCGAAGAAAATTTGAATTTTGACAATGATAATAAAAAAGAATGGTTTAATACGCAGGAAACTCCGGTAGTTCAAAGTTTTGAAAACGGATTTTCCAATAATAATTGGGCAAAACCGGAACAAAACAGTCAGGAAAAACAAGAAGAAGAAGTTGTAAATACTGATTTTACAATAAGAACAGAAGATGAACCTGAAATAAATGAGCAAGATAACGATTCTCAGAACAATATAAATAATCTTGAAAATTTTGGTATACAATCCCTTGAGGATATTCCTCTTGATATTCCAACCGACAAAACTATTAAAGAGGAATTGGATGTTATTTATAATACTGAACGCAAACTTGATGACATTTTTGAAAAAACGGGATTAAAAGAAGAGAAATTTCAATCAATAAAAGAAACGGCACAAGCTGAGGAACGGGAATATACTCAATATGATTTTGAGATTGAAGCGTTTCCGACAAAGTATTTAAAACAAACAATTTTTGCAGGTCAATTTATTTCATTTGAAGGTAATTTGATAATCATAGGAGATTGCCACGAAGGCTCGGAAATTTCAGCAGCGGGTGATGTTACCGTATGGGGAAATCTTTCGGGCAGTGTTCACGCAGGTAAGAACGGTAACGAAAAATGTAAAATCAGAGCACTTCACCTTAATGCAAGCCAACTCAAAATTGCAAATTGCTTTATAAAAAGACCTGTGGCACTTGATGCACAATCTCCCGCAGATGCGGCACCCGAAGAAGCTAAAATTTCCAAAGGTGAAATAACGGTTTATAAAATATATAAATAAAGAGGAACAGTAATGAAAAAAATATTGGTAACAGGCGGAGCAGGCTTTATCGGAAGTTGTTTTGTAAGACATATTTTAAAGAAACATCCCGATTATAAAGTTATAAATATTGATGCATTAACATACGCAGGAAATATCGAAAACCTTGACGATATCAAAGATAATCCGAATTATACCTTTGTACACGGAAATATCTGTGACAAAAATCTTGTTGCCGATTTAATGACACAAGTTGATACGGTTGTCAATTTTGCTGCCGAAAGCCACGTTGACCGTTCAATTACAGGTCCCGAAATATTCATTGATACTAACGTAAAAGGAACTTTAAATCTTTTACAAAATGCTAAAGAAAAGGGTATAGACAGATTTTTACAGGTATCAACGGATGAAGTTTACGGTTCTTTGGGTAAAACGGGATATTTTTACGAAACTACGCCTCTTGCACCAAATTCACCGTATTCCGCTTCTAAAGCAAGTGCGGATATGTTAGTTAGAGCATATCACGAAACCTATGGAATGCCTACTTTAAACACCCGCTGTTCAAACAATTACGGACCTTATCAATATCCCGAAAAATTAATTCCATTCTTTATTTCTTTACTTTTAAAAGGAGAAAAAGTTCCCGTATACGGGGACGGAATGAATGTTCGTGACTGGTTATACGTATATGATCACTGTGAAGCTATTGATACTGTATTACATAAAGGTAAAATCGGTGAAGTATACAATATCGGCGGACATAACGAAAAAACTAATATAGAAATTACCCGTCTGATACTTGAAGCTATGGGCAAAGATGAAAGTTCAATAAAATACGTTGCTGACCGTCTTGGTCATGACCGCAGATATGCAATAAGCAATGACAAAATTACTTCCGAACTCGGCTGGAAACCGTCATTGACTTTTGAACAGGGTATAAAATTAACCATAGACTGGTATTTGAATAATCAGGATTGGATGCAGTCAATTCTTGATAAACAACAAGCGGCAGCAATAAAATGAATACAAAAGAGAAACTTTCAAGAGAATTTAAAAGATTGTCAAATCAACTTTTTGGCACAAAATATCCTTTAAATTCAACAAATACATTAGAAGAAAATGTCTTGCTCGATAAAAGTGTCGTTTTAATGAGTCATATAAAAATCGGTTACGGCACTTATTTAAGACGAGATGTTTTTGTTGATGATTATACGGAAATAGGACGTTTTTGCTCTATTGCCAATGATGTTGTTATTGCACCTTCGGAACATCCTCTCCAAAATTTTTCTACACATCCGATAAGTTATGATGTAGAAAACTATCCCGGGAAAGAAACTAAAACAATAATCGGAAATGATGTATGGATAGGAACCAGAGCAATAATTTCAAAAGGGGTAACAGTTGGCGACGGTGCGGTTATAGCTGCAAATGCAGTTGTTACGAAAAATGTTCCTCCATACGCTGTTGTTGCAGGAGTTCCTACCAAAATAATAAAATATCGTTTTGAAGATGATATTATAGAAAAACTTTTGGGTCTTGAATGGTGGAATTTTCCGCCTGAAAAACTGCAAAATATGAAAAATATTCCAATTGAAGAAGCTGTAAAAAAGCTTGAAGAAATAAAAGCTTCTTTATAAGAATAAATTTTAAATACTTATAAACGACTATACGCAAATATTGCTGTCATTTTGAACCTGTTGGCATTTCGTTGGTGAAGAAATTCTTTCAAAGAAATTGGAAATACAGATTCTTCGGTCACTTCTTCCTCTTGCAAAAAACATTCACCGGACGTTTTTTGCGGCGGCAGAGTCCTCAGAATGACAGCTTGCTTGTCAATCTGAACCCATTGACATTTTAGGGGTGAAGAATCTCTTTTGGACAAATTGAAAATTATAGATACTTTCCTATTACTCTGCACTATAATTCTTTTATGGTCTTGCACAGAACATTAACATCATGAGAGGATGTAAATATGTTCAAATACTGTAAGTTAAGCCAATACAAAATAAAAAAATTCTTTATTGTTTTTCACAAGATTTAACAGCAATTCAAACTGCAAATTTGGAAGTATCTTATACAACAGTTTACATAAAATTGTACAAAGTCTATGTCATATTAAAGGCTACTGATTGAAGCGGCAACTTGTTGTTCGAAGAATCTATATAAGACTGAGTGATAACAAAACAAACTGTCATACTGGGGCTTTGCCGAAGTATCTCTTGAATTTTTAAATTTATGTATAAAGATTCTTCGTGCTTCGCACTCAGAATGACATTATCCGTCATTCTGAAGGAGCGAAGCGACTGAAGAATCTATGTCATACTGAGGACAAGTATCATTTTTTGTCCGAAGTATCTTAAGTAAGACTTTATAAAATATAAATTTAAGCATAATTTGACGCTCAGATTATACAAATTCTTTTGTTGTAAACAAGTGTAAAGAAGTTGTTGTTCATGAAAACATGTAGCATGACTGCATTTTGGTTAAAAAGTTGATTTGCTTAAAAAAAAGACTTAACAAATCCTGTAATTCGCATTATTATTGAAACAGGAAGGCTAAAAATGGATTTTATAATTCTTGGGGGCTTATTTCTGTTTTTCTCTTGCTTTGGTTTTTGGAGTATGAAACAAAACGAAAAACGGGAACGAGAAAAGAAATTTGAAGAAATTAATCCGATTGTTGGTAAACCGTTAATATCGACGGAACCGCATGTTTTGCAGCAAAATAATTCGACAATAAAGAGTTCGGAAAGAGTTACTGCTTCAGTTATTGTAAATCAACCGATATCGAATGTATTAAAAAATCGTTGGGTACATTTTTTCAAGAACAAAAAATATTACGAAAAAGAATTTAAAAAAGCATCAAAACTTGCGGTCATAAAGATGAAAAAAACGGCATCGGAAGCACATTTAATAGTTAATACGAGAGTTCAGACTTCTGTAATACGTTCCACAAATCCGTTAAAACCGGATAAAATTTGTGCCGTAGCATATGGAACGGCAATTACATATTATTAAAATAAATTTATTTTTCTTGGTATAATTGTTATTCTACAAAATGCCATTTTATAGGTGAAAAATATTTTGTACCTTGATATACTTCGGCTAAAGCCTCAGTATAACATAGAGCTTTTTTAGAATATATTAGAGTATTTTTCTTACCGATGATTAGTAATGTTTGTATAGGATGTTATTACTTTTCATAACTTAATAACAATTTTTTATATCTTTTTTATGCCTGTACATTTTTGATGTTAATAAATTTTGAAATTTAAGTTCTTGCATTTCTTTTTTAGAAAGAAAAGCTTCATCTGAATATTCTTTATAACTAATGTTGTGATTATTGTTTATATTTGGGTGTACATTATGAACATATACCGTAAAACTACAATAATAATCTTGGTCGTTAATCCATAGAACACCAGAATAAATATCTTTATATTTTTCCGGAAGAAATACTTCATCTGTTTTTTCAGAAACTAACTTTTTCTCAGCAATATATGCAGCTGTTCTTATTGTTTTTTGGTATTTAATCATATTTTTTATATTATTTGGAAAATTTAAAATCAAACTTTTGCAAAAAACAATAAGAACAAATACACACAATAAAATTTTAATTATTTGTGAGTATTTTTCATTTATGGCTTTATTCATATCTATTAAATAACCGATAGAAAGTGTTAACCAGAATAATATTATTAACTTATACATATAAATCCATTTATTCAGGTGAATATAAAATTCTGAATTTAAAAATTTTAATAAAAATAAACTGAAATAAAACATTAGAAATACGGTCATATTTATTATAAGGAAAAATATAAATCTGTTTTTAGGAGTATTATCATAATGTTTCTTATTAAAAAATAAAACAGCTAAAATAATTAAGATAGGCAGCAACATTATAGATTCTTTTGATATAAAATATGAAAAATAATCTTTTATATACGGAACAAAATATGTTACAATGTATGTTTTGTAGTCATCAAAACTGCAATTAAATATATCATGATGATGCCCATGAATTACCGTTGTAAAATAATATAGAAAGGTTGAAACAGAATATACTGCAAAAACTTTCGAAAAAAAACTAAATACATTATCATTTAATGGATTATCTGGAATTATACTCCTTCTTGTTAAATAATTGCACAAAAGAAGTATAACTAATATAGCAAAAACAGGAACATTAATAGGTTCGACAGTAATCCCTAAAGCAAAAGTAAGTATAAAAAATGCTGAAAGTTCTTTTTTATTTAGATTTGTTATCTTATCTTGATATATATATAGATATGTCAAAATACTAAAAAATAAAACAAATATTGGGATACTCATAATATATTCTAAAAAAACTGTATTTTCGAAAATATGCAAAAATTGATATTCACCGTGAGATATAAAATTGTCATTATATAAAGTAAGGAAAATAGTTGAATATACAACTATAATTGCAGGATTAAAATTTTCTAAAAAAGATTTTCTTTTAGAAAATATAAAAGCAGAATTTGCCAAAAGGATACACAAAAGAATGGTGCAAACTGCCTTGAGAGGAATAACAAATATTTGTTGAAAATCATTTGGATGAATGTTTAGATATTCTGGTAAAATCTCAGTTAATAAATTGTTCATGTATGTAGCTATATAGCGTCCATGTTCAGGGAACAAAAAATCTCTTCCGTACGAAAAAACAAGATCATGATCCGTTAATACATCATATTTTTGGGAATAAATAATTATTAAAAAACAGCATAAAACCAAAAAAACAAATAAAAATATATTCAAAAATTTTTTCATAAATTACAAATTCATATAATAAAACTTTTTTGATTATAATATTGTTGTTTAAGAAAGTCAACGAATGTTACCCTCTAAATATTACACATTATTAGTTTGTAGGCTGTATCTGATTAATTTTGCCACCAAAAGTACCTAAAGAAAAAAAATTTGCTTTAGAAGAAAAAAGACCCTGAAAGCGACATGTGAGCAGAGTGCACTCTGCCGAACAAAACAATCCAGTGAATGAGAGGTATAGCTTGGCGGCAAAAATCTGAAAGACTTGCAGACGACAACCGTAGGCACGTTTATTACGAACAGGTCAAGACTAAATTCAGGGTAATAGGTTTCCAAGTGATTATGTTTAATAAATAAAGGATTGACGAAGAAGTCTGACGATTTTCTCAAGATAACAAAGATATATTACCTCAAAATATGTAAAAACAAAAAGGCGGTATATTACCGCCTTTTTATTTTCTTTCCTATTATGGAAATTATTTTGCAGCACCTGCTTTTTCGATGATTTCTTTTTCAACGTTTGCAGGAACTTGTTCGTAGCATTTAAATTCCATTGAGAATGTACCACGACCTTGTGTGTTTGAACGTAAGTCTGTTGCATAACCGAACATATTTGCAAGAGGAACTGTTGCTCTAACAATTACATTACCTGTGTTACCAACAGGTTCTTGACCTTCAACACGTCCACGACGTCTTGAAATATCACCAATGATTGTTCCGGTAAATTCATCAGGAATTTCAATTTCAACTTTCATCATAGGTTCAAGGATACAAGGTCTTGCTTTGCGGCATCCTTCTTTAATAGCCATAGAACCTGCGATTTTGAATGCCATTTCTGATGAGTCAACTTCGTGATATGAACCATCATAAAGTTCAACTTTAACATCTATCATAGGATATCCTGCTAAGATACCGCCTTCAAGAGCTTCTTCCATACCTTTTCTTGCCGGTTCAATGTATTCTTTCGGAATAGCACCACCAACAATTTTGTTTTCAAATACAAATCCTGCATTTTCTTCTGCCGGAGAAATTTTGATTTTAACGTGACCGTATTGACCTTTACCACCTGATTGACGAGCAAACTTGGAGTCTTGGTCTGCATTACCGAGAATAGTTTCTCTATATGCAACTTGCGGTTTACCTACGTTAGCATCAACTTTGAATTCTCTTAAAAGACGGTCAACAATGATGTCGAGGTGAAGTTCACCCATACCTGAAATAATTGTTTGACCTGTTTCTGTATCTGATTTAACTCTGAATGACGGATCTTCTTCTGCAAGTTTTTGAAGAGCGATACCCATTTTATCCTGGTCAGCTTTTGTTTTAGGTTCAATAGCAACTGAAATAACCGGTTCCGGAAATTCCATTTTTTCAAGAATAATAGGTGCTTTTTCATCACAAAGCGTATCACCTGTTGTTGTATCTTTTAAACCAACTGCTGCACAAATGTCGCCGGCAAATACTTCTTGAATTTCGTTTCTTTGGTCTGCATACATTTGAACAAGTCTTGAAATACGTTCTTTTTTACCGTTTGTAGCATTAAGAACATATGAACCTGATGTAAGTTTACCTGAATATACACGCAAGAATGTTAAACGACCTACAAACGGGTCTGTCATAACTTTAAATGCCAAAGCAGAGAATGGTTCATCATCAGATGAATGTCTTTCTACTTTTGAACCGTCTTCAAGTTCACCTTCGATAGCTTTTACATCAATCGGTGAAGGCATATAATCAATAACTGCATCCAACATTAATTGAACACCTTTATTTTTAAATGCTGTACCGCAAGTTACAGGAACGATTTGGTTGTTGCAAACAGCTTTTCTTAATGCTGCCTTAAGTTCTTCAACAGTAGGTTCTTCACCTTCTAAGAACTTCATCATCAAATCATCATCAGTTTCGGAAATTTTTTCAATCATGTTTGCTCTGTATTCTTGAGCTTTTTCAAGCATATCTGCAGGAATTTCTTCATCTTTAATATCTGTTCCAAGGTCGTTAGTATAAATTTCAGCTCTCATTTTCATAAGATCGATAAGACCTGTGAATGTATCTTCTGCTCCGATAGGAAGCTGTATAGGAACAGCATTGCCGCCCAAACGATTTTTAATTTGTTCAACAACTCTGTAAAAATCAGCACCTGTTCTGTCCATTTTGTTAACGAATACCATACGGGGAACTTCGTAACGGTTAGCTTGACGCCAAACTGTTTCTGATTGTGATTGAACACCGCCTACTGCACAGAATACAGCTACAACACCATCTAAAACACGAAGTGAACGTTCAACTTCAACTGTAAAGTCAACGTGACCCGGAGTATCAATAATGTTTACTTGGTGTCCTTTCCATTGAGCAGTTACTGCTGCTGATTGGATTGTGATACCACGTTCTCTTTCTTGATCCATAAAGTCGGTTACTGCCGCACCATCGTGAACTTCACCGATTTTGTGTGTTTTACCTGTGTAAAACAAGATACGTTCGGTAGTTGTCGTTTTTCCTGCATCGATGTGTGCTGCAATACCGAAGTTTCTGATTTTTTCCAACGGAATTTGTCTTGGCATTTTTTTATTCCTTTTATTTCTACTAATAATATTAATTTTTGCGTTTACCGCTTAAAAAAATTTTTACATAAAAATAAAAAAAAACCAAATAAATTATTATAATACTGTTACAATATCAATTTTTATAAAAACCAATCGCTTTGAAAAATAAAAAATATTTTTTATGCAATAAAATAATATTTAATATATAATTTTGATTAGCAAATGTTTGTGAGGATTGTTTATGAAAAAAATTTTTATTGAAGATATTAAAAACTACGAAAACCAAGAAGTTACTCTTCAAGCTTGGCTTTATAACAAACGCTCAAGCGGAAAACTTCATTTTCTCCAGCTTCGTGACGGTACTGCCGAAATTCAAGCCGTAATTTTTAAAGGCAATGTAGATCCGGAAGTTTTTGCACTTGCAGACAAAATTACTCAAGAATCTTCAATAGAAGTTACCGGAACAGTAAAGAAAACAGACAGAGCAAAAATCGGTTTTGAAATAGATGCAACAAATGTTAAGCTTATCTGCGGTTCGGAAGATTATCCGATTACACCGAAAGAACACGGTCCGCATTTTCTTATGGAACACCGTCATTTATGGCTTCGTTCATTAAAACAAAAGGCAATTTTGCGTATCAGACACAGAATTATAAAATCTGTAAGAGATTTCTTTGATAATCATGGATTTACTCTGGTTGACGCACCTATATTTACACCTAATGCCTGCGAAGGTTCAACAACTTTATTTGAAACAGATTATTTTGACCAAAAAGCATACCTTTCACAAAGCGGTCAGCTTTATATGGAAGCGGCTTGTGCTGCTGTCGGAAAGGCATATTGCTTCGGACCTACTTTCAGAGCGGAAAAATCTAAAACCAGACGACACTTAACCGAATTCTGGATGGTTGAGCCCGAAGTTGCTTTTATGGATATTTTTGAAGATATGGATTTGGCAGAAGAATTTGTTGAATATATTGTTCAGCAAGTTGTTGAACATTGCCGTCCGGAACTTGAAACTTTAGAAAGAGACATTTCAAAACTTGAAAATATTAAACGTCCGTTCCCGAGAATTTCTTATGACGAAGCTATTGAAATCCTTCACAAAAAAGGTAATGATACACCGTACGGCGAAGATTTCGGCGGAGATGAAGAAACTTTGATTTCAGAAGAATTTGACAGACCTGTTATGATACACCATTATCCGATGAGTGTTAAGGCTTTTTACTTTAAACAAGCTGAAAATGACAAAGCGGCATGCGTTGATATGATTGCTCCTGAAGGATATGGAGAAATTATTGGCGGCGGTCAGCGTGAAGAAAATATTGAAAAATTAATGGCTAAAATTGAAGAACAGGGCTTAAATCCTGAAACATTCGATTGGTACTTGGATTTGAGAAAATACGGTTCCGTTCCTCACGCAGGATTTGGTTTGGGTATAGAAAGAACCGTCGCTTGGATTTGCGGACTTTCTCACGTTAGAGAAACCATTCCGTTCCCAAGACTTATGGACAGATTAAAACCATAATAATGGTGATGCTTCACTTTTAATTCAGAATGACATTATTCGTCATTCTGATAAAATGAAGTGACCGAAGAATCTATGTATTAACAAACAATCTGTCATTCTGAGGCTTTAGCCGAAGAATCTATATCAACTGAATTAAGCTAAGTATCTGTATTTTCAAATTTATGCAAAAAGATTCTTCACCCCAAAAATATTATCGGGTTCAGAATGACAAAATATTAATTTTGCACATAGAATTGACTGTCATACTGAGGACAAATAACATTTTGTGTCCGAAGTATCTGTAATTTTCAATTATCCATTTTCCATTTTTAATTTATTTCAAAAAGATTCTTCTCCCTCAAACTGTTATTGAGTTAAGAATGACGCAGACATTGTATAATTTAGTATAAATGAATATTTAATTAAATACTAAACTTAAAGAGCAAAAGTAATTATAACTTATGCTCTTTCGTTTTTGTTTTTATTTAGTATCTTTAATTTTCCAAACTTTAATTAAACCTTCAGTTATTATGTCTAAAGTCATTTTCGTTTGTCCACTTCTTCTTACGTTAAATTTTATTGGATATTCTGATATCTTCAGTTTATTTTTATATGTTAGATATTTCATTTCTATTTGAAATGAAAAACCTTTAGATTTAATCTGATTTAAATCAATTTTTTCTATTGCTTTTTTTGTCCAAACATTATAACCGCCAGTCAAATCTTTTATTGAACATCCTAATATACTTCTTGCATATAGGTTACCGCATAGTGACAAGAAATACTTTTTATCAATAAACTTATTATTCCAATTACCATCCTTGATATACCTTGAACCAATTACCAAATCACAATATTCGGTTTTTGCTATCATTTCAGGTAAAACATCCATGGGATGTTGAAAATCGGCATCCATCTGAACAAAAATTTCATAACCAAACTTTTGTACTTGTTTAAATCCCTCTATATATGCAGATGCTAAACCTTCTTTGCGTTTTTGCATCAATAAATGTAAATTAGGGTATTCTTTCTTTAATTTTCTTACTATCTTGCTTGTTCCGTCAGGTGAATTCGAATCAACAACTAAAACAGAAATATACCCCCCCCCCCGAAAACATTATCAAAAATTTCTCTTATAAATTTTTCAATATTTCCGGCTTCATTATACGTCGGGAGTATTATCACTGTTTTCTGAATTAATTCATTTTTTTTATGCATAATACAATATCCCTGTCTTTTAATCTTCCAAATTTTATGTGTTTTATTTCTTCTTCTGTATAACAACTGCCTAATTTATAAAATCAATATATATCTTTTTAAAAAGATTTTTAAGCTATAAAACAAATTTCTGTATTCAGATAAAAATATTACTTATCCTTCTTTTAGGTGTTCATCCGTATCAATCATTTTTCTCAAAATGTCCGTATCACCCTGCAATTGAAAATATTCATGAAACTTCGGAGTTGTACTCAAATTAAAAGAACGTCCGTTTTTATCTTTCGTCCTC
>JBJEGL010000082.1:0-3226 GCA_051875035.1 Candidatus Gastranaerophilaceae bacterium
GGACCCGGAAATAAATATGTAGCAACAGCAAAGAAAATAGTCTTTGGCGATTGCGGAATAGATTTTGTTGCAGGGCCGTCAGAAGTTTTGGTGGTTGCGGATGGAAGTGCAAATCCTAAATTTGTAGCTGCTGACCTGCTTGCACAATGCGAGCATGATAAAGATGCAAGAGCTTATTTAATTTGTTTTGACGAAGATTTTGCAAAACAAGTTGACAGTTATGCAAAAGAATTTTTAAGAGAATTAAAAACTGCGGAAATAGCAAGAATTGCTTATGAAAAGTCAACAGCATGTATCGTTTCAAATATTGATGAGGCTGTTAAAATAGCAAACAAAAAAGCTCCGGAACATTTGGAACTTTGTCTTTCGGATGTAGAAAATCAAGTCGATAAATTTAAAAATTACGGTTCTTTGTTTATCGGTAATTATTCGGCAGAAGTTTTCGGAGATTACGTAAGCGGAACAAATCATACTCTTCCGACAAACCGTGCAGCACGTTATACCGGTGGACTAAGCGTTTTTGATTATATTAAAATTCAAACATTTCAAAAAATTGAAAATGCTGAAAAATACGCAAAATATGCATCAATTTTGGCAGAGCAGGAAGGATTATTTGCTCATAAACTTGCTTCGGATGTGAGAAAATAGTATATGCCTTCCTTCTTGATAAAAACTTTCGGATGTAAAACAAATCAGACAGAATCTGCTGTTATGGAAGAAAAACTTCTTGATGCGGGATTTAAGGCTGCCTTGAATATTGAAAGCTGCGATTTTTATATTTTCAACTCATGTGCGGTTACTCAAGAAGCTGAAAAAAAACTTTTTCAGACAATCAAGTCAGTAAAACACAAAAATCCTTTTATAAAAATTGTTTTGACGGGATGTTATGCTCAATTGAATAAAGATACCCAAAATCCCTTAATTGATATAATTGTCGGCATTAATGATAAACCGGATATTGTTGATATCTTGCAAAAAAATATAAAAACCCAAGTCACAGACATTAATGATTGTAAGACTTTCAGATATGAAAAATTATCCAGATTTAACAGAACGAGAGCGACGATAAAAATTCAAGACGGCTGTAATAACAGATGTTCATATTGCACAATCTGCCTTGCAAGAGGACTTTCCAGAAGCTGCAAAACAGAAAATGTTATTGAACAAATTAATGAACTTACTAAAAACGGATATAATGAAATCGTATTAACAGGCATTCACGTTGGGCAATGGGGTCTTGATTTTTCACCCCGACAATCTTTAAAAAATTTATTTGAAGAGATTGAAAAAACCGAAGCAAAAACAGTCAGAATAGGATCTTTAGATCCAAATGAACTGACAGATGAATTGATAGACTTTCTTACAACATCAAATAAATTTTGTCCGCATTTTCACTTATCTTTGCAATCCTTATGTGATAAGACTTTAAAGAATATGAACAGACATTATAACTTTGAAAAAATACAAGATGTTATTAAAAAATTGAACGATAAATTTGAGCGTGTTTTTTTAGGATGCGATATTATTGTTGGTTTTCCTAATGAAACAGAAGGTGATTTTAATGAAACATACGAAAGATTAAAGCAACTTCCTCTATCTCAAATACACGTTTTCCCATATTCGATAAGACCGAATACAGTTGCTGCAAAAATGTGCGGACAAATTGCCCTAACCGAAAAACATCATCGAATAGAACTAATTAAGAGTTTATCCATTCAAAAACATATTGAATTTTTGCAAAAGAATATCGGTGCAGAATTTTTTGTCACTGTAGAAAAACATCCTGACAGAAAAACAGGATTGTATAAGGCTGTTACACCTAATTATATTAAAGTACTTTTTGAAGGAAATTCAAAAATTGCAAACAAATACTGTAAAGTTAAACTTGAAAAAGTTGATGAAGAAAATGAATTTGTTTTTGCAAGAATTATATAGCGGTATTTTAAAAACTTATTTTCTCTGAATTATTTTTACAAGAAGAAGGAATACCAAAATCGAGTAAAATATTGCAAAAAAACTATCAAGTTAAGACTGCAAATCTATTCGGATATTAAGCTATAATACTTGAACAGGGAATAAAACCTGTTAAACTTTTGTCATATATTGATTTTTTGTTGGATTTAACTTGGTCGCTTGAATTACCTTCAATAGTAGTAAATGTTCCGTCATCATTAACAGATTTTACAATACCTGTGTGTGAAGCACCATTACTTTTCCATATAATTATATCTCCGGGTTTAAGATTTTTTTTGGCATAATTTGCTTTTTCAGAACTTGACATGTTTGTGGTATCTTGGAACAGACCGTTTGCTTTACCCCAAGCCATTAATCCTGCGACTGAAGATGAGCCGAATCCCGAAGGAAGCTTAATACCTTTAGAAGCAGCATAATTCTTAATGATATATGTTACAAAATCAGCACACCATGCTTCCGTTCTGCCGCCTGTGAATTTTTTATAAGAACCGTTTGCTTCATTATAGCCTAAAAATTTCTTTGCAAAATCAACAAGACCTTTTCCGTCACCGCCAAATTCTTTTTCTAAAGCCTTATAGTCAAGTTTCGGTAAGTCATTTATTTTTGTTTCTTTAACTTCAACTTTTTCTGTTTTTGAAGATATTTGCTGTCCGTCTTTATCATATTTAGCGTTTGTAATTGATGTTAAATTGCCGTTTTTATCATAATTATTTGTTTTTTTAGAATAAGAGCCATCAGTATTATAAGCTACTTTTTCGTATGATTTTATAATGTCCGAAGGATAATATTCTTTTTCAGAAACAGATTTTATATTTCCGTCTTTATCTCTATCTGTTTTACTTATTTGACGACCGCTTTTATCATATTGGAATTCTGACGTTCCTAAAACTTCTCCTGTTTTAGGATCTCTGTCTGTTCTAATCATCGAACCGTCATCATTGTGTAAATATGTACTTTTTGAAACAAGATTACGATTTGCGTCATATTGTTCTCTTGTTGCAACTTCTCCTTTGAAATTATATGTATAATTTTTGATACCTGTTTTCTGACCTTCTTTATTATATTCATATACAGTTCTACTTTTTTTGCTGCCGGTTTTAGCATCATAGTCTGTTCTTGATGCGACTTTTCCGTCAGGAGTTGATTTGATTTTTGCAGTCTTTTTTCCTGTATTGGTATCATATTCCGTAAGAACTTTTGTTCCGTCAGATTTTGTCTTTAAGGTTTTGTCAAGTTTGCCGTTTTTAGCATA
>JBJEGL010000083.1:0-3207 GCA_051875035.1 Candidatus Gastranaerophilaceae bacterium
ATTTTGAATGAAACAGAAAAAGATATGCTTCAAAATATCTTTAAATTCTCCGATAAAGATGCAAAGCAAGTTATGGTTCCGAGACCTGATATGGTAGCAATACCTTTGGACATTACTTTTGAGGAACTTGAAGAAATAATTTTGAGCACTCAATACACAAGATATCCGGTATATGATGATGATTTAGACCATGTTGCGGGATTATTACATGTTAAAGATTTATATGCAATGACTGTAAATAAGACTGATTTTAATCTTAAATCCATGCTTAGGGATGTTACTTTCTTTCCGGAAACAGTTTCTCTTGATAAACTTGTAAGAGAGTTTAAAACTAATAAAATTCAAATGGCAGTTGTCGTTGATGAATTTGGCGGGACTTCGGGCTTGATTACGCTTGAAGATATATTGGAAGAAATTGTCGGCGAAGTGCAGGATGAGTTTGATACTGACGAAGAAGCCGATATTGAAAAAATAGGAGAAGATGAATATCTTGCAAATGGAATTATGAGAATTGATGAATTTGCAAAATATTTTGATAAAGAAATTCCAGAAGAAGAAGATGTTGAAACAATTGCAGGAATTGTTCTGAAGCGATTGGACAGAATGGCAGAAATCAATGATGTTGTAGAATTTGATGATTTTACATTTACTGTAACGGAACTTGACGGAACAAGAATCGTAAAAATTAAAGTATTGAGAAAACCTAAGGAACAGAACGAAAAAGAACAAATGGAAGAACATCAAAAACAAGAAAATTGATAAATTAAAAAAAATTATTGACGTACGATTTTGTTCTTGGTATTGTAATTAAGGAAACAGATTAAGCGTCTGTAGCTCAGCAGGTAGAGCACTCCCCTTTTAAGGGATAGGTCATGCGTTCGAATCGCATCAGACGCACCATTTTAAAAGCCTCGATTTCGAGGCTTTTTTATTTTTAGTATTTTGTGTTCTTTGTCCACTTCTTTTTTAACATCTTCACCAACAATAATATATCTTTATGTATTTGAATAATCATTTAATACTTTTATAGCTTCAATTTTTCTGCTTTGGTTTATGTGGTTATATACATACGTCTAAAGTGATTGAAATATTTGAATGCCTCATAATTTCTTTTACAACATCAATAGGAACACCACGTTCAAGCATTCTTGTACAAGCTGTATGTCTTGATAAATGAAAATTATTATCTTTGTATAATTATTTCTAATGTTTTGATACGGTTTATTTGAATTTTATTTATAAAAAACAAATCAATTGTTATTTTGAGATAGCAAAACGACCGAAGAATTTTTTATAACTTATAAATTAGTTATGTTTTTCTATAGGTACTTTTGTTGCCAAAAGTACCTAAAATTTTTAATATGGTCTTTTATTTCTAAAATTTCAAAATTGTAAATATTTGTTAATTTTACTATTTATACTCAATTATTAATTAAAGTTTTTTCAATAAAATACGATAAATATCATGAAAGATGAAGGTTTTTTAGTTTTAAAAATAAAATAATAGATTTTTAAGAGGGACAAATAAACACTATGATTAATTCTACGCAAATGCTTACGTTTTCTAAGCTTTCTCAAAATATCAAAACAGAAGCGAAAGCAACACCGAAAACAGAAGAAAAAAATCAACAATCCGAAGTTTGTTCCACAGAATGGTCGGTTTCCATGAGATCACTTGCATTAGCGGGAATAAGTTTAAATACCCCCTCTCGTACATCAAATGAAAATCAAAAAAATATTGAAATACCTTTAGAAGAGCCTTCTTCGGAAGAAATGTCTCAAAATGATGAAAATGCTGACCATATTTCAGCAGAAGACGCTAATAGAAAACTTGATCTTGATGAATTTAACATTGTTGATTACGATGCAGAGATTACTTTGGCTCTTGATGACATAAAATATCTAACACAAAAAAGTTTGACAGGAGAGGAAGTTAATGAATGGTGGCTTACTGAAATGGATTATGATAACCCGCCTTATCTTCCAAAATCTAAGGTTCAGCAAATAGAATTACAAGAGGAAACTAAATTTGTCAGAGTATATGACGGAGAAAATTCCGGTATGTATGGCGGATGGGTTATGAAAAGTTCTGATATAGAAGGATTAACTCCGGAAGAAATACAAGATAAATTTGCTTTGCCTCAAAAACCTATAAAAACTTGTGATGTTATCCTTCCTAAAGGAACTCAAATGCGAGTTGGTTTTTGTAACCCTCTCGAAGGCTGGGGTAAAGGAGGAGGTCTCCAATTTGATTTAATGGGGCAGAAAGTCGGAGAATTCTGTAACGAACGAGATTTACCAACTTAATAGAGATAAAACAAACCGAGGTTAAGCCTCGGTTTTATTTATAAGTATAATATGTATGCTGTAATATATTTTTAAAGTTGTTATATTACACAAACCGGATGTTATTTTTTCTTTTTCTTATTTCGTTTTTTATCAAAGTTAATATTTAAATTCTTTTGTGCGTTATTAATAGAAATTTTAGCAAGAGGTTTTCTTGTCATTTTGTCATAAAAGACAAGCCAATGAACTCTTTTAGGATCATCAACAGCAAAATACATTTTGCCGGAGACATTAGTTCCCGACTTCATTTTAGAAAAAGGCATGGCATCCTTGTAAAATAATGATGGATAAAATTTTCTGTGTACATCATTTACTACAGCAACATCAAAAGCTGAAAAATCTTTATTTGAATCATTTTTTATATCAAGTGTAAGTTCAAACGTATTTCTTACACCGAAAGGATCTTTAACAAGCCAAATATCATTAATTTTTATATCTAATCCGTCATATAACTGTTCTTTTTGAACAAACGCCTCGGAATTAAGAACAGGCAATTCAATATCAGAATGAATAGTAACTTTTATTTCATCACCACGTGAAATTAATACATTTTTTCCTTTTCTGACAAGACTCATACCAAGGCCTAAAACAGCACCCGCAGCTGCACCACCAAGAACCGTATAGCCTTGGCTTGCAATTGCTGTTTCGAGACCTAAAAAATTAAGAGCGGCAACACCACCTACAACACCACCAGCAACAGTATATGCAGAATCTATTCCTACAGTTTTTGCTAAAGATTTAGAGGGTGAATTTTTTGTAGTCATGGAAGCATTCACAGGAATTTCTCTGCCATCTGGAGTAATTAAATAGTCAAACTTTACTTCAATCCATCCGTCCCTTCCTCCTCTTTTGGGATCAGTA
>JBJEGL010000084.1:0-11861 GCA_051875035.1 Candidatus Gastranaerophilaceae bacterium
TCAAAATCTTATGAAATTTTAGTAACATCTTTGGAAGAAAATGTTAGAAAAAAAGTAACAGAACGCAGAGAAAAATCAACGGCACTTGTTCCAATTAATTATGTTGTTCCTGAAGAGCAAAAGAAATTGGCTCTTGCAAAATATGACCTGATTAAAAATTGGGATAAATTCAGAAATGAAAAACCAAACAAAACACAAGCAGGAAAAGATTTTCTTGACGCCTACAATAATAATTGTTTATGCAAAAATTTATTTGTTTCAATAGGAAAAGTTGCTATCGGCACAATTTACGAATGGCATAAAAAACTTCGGGAATATAATGACGATTGGCATAGTTTAATCAATAATTACACATTTGGAGCCAAAACAACAAAGACATTATTAACTGAAGCCGAGAAATCAGAACTACTAAAAAATCTCTTACACCCAAACCAGTTAAATATTGGGAAAGCTATTAAATATACTAAAATGGCATTAAAAGGCAAGGGATATGAAAATTTATGCTGCGATTTAACTTACCGAAGATTTGCGAATAATTACAAGGCGGAACATTATGATGTTTGGGTAGAAGCAAGAGAAGGTAATAAAGCTCTGCACGATAAGGTTCTCCCATATATCACAAGAGATGTTTCAAAACTGGAAGTCGGAGATGTCATTATTGGTGATGGGCATAGATTAGCATTTTTTGTTAAGAATCCATATACAGGCAATCCTGTCAGACCAACATTAGTTGCGTACCAAGATTGGAAATCCGGCGGCTTTGTAGGTTTTGAGATAATGCTTGAAGAAAATACTCAATGTATTGCTTCTGCGTTAAGAAATTCAATTATAAATCTCGGTAAAGTTCCAAGATTTGTATATCAGGATAACGGTAAAGCTTTTAAAGCAAAATATTTTACTGAAGATGGGATAGCAGGTTTGTTTAAAAATCTTGGTATTCAAGCTATATCCGCAAAACCATATAATGCAAAAGCAAAGCCTATTGAAAGGTTATTCAGGGAATTACAAGATAGTTTTGAAGTTATGCTCCCGTCATACACAGGGACAAGTATTGTGAAAAAGCCGGCACAACTTAAAAGAAATGAAAAACTCCATAAAGAGTTATTCAAATTAAATATTCCAACAATAGAGCAAGTTATTTTAGTTTTAAATGCTTGGTTGCAAAAATATCATTATGAACAACCTTGTCCACATGTTGAAGGTAAAACAATAGGTGAAGTTCTTGAATCAGGTAAGGGTGAAGGAGTTAATATTGAAACTTTAGATGATCTTATGATGGCTCGTGAAACCAAGAAAATCCAGAGAAACGGAATAAAATTCTTAAAAAACGATTATTATGATCCTGCTTTATATGGTTATAAGAAAAATGTAATTATAAAATACAGTTTGTTCAACTTAAATTCAATTAAAGTTTTTAAATTGAACGGAGAATTTATGTGTGAAGCAATGCGAGTTGAACCGATTAATCCATTAGCAAATTATATTGGAACACCAAAAGATATTGAAGATTTAAAACAAAAAACAAAATTGAAGAAACAATTAGAAAAAAGGACAGAAACTGAATTTGTAAATCATTTAAAAAGGGCTCAAGTTCATAATCCGTTATTAACAATGGATTTACCTGAAAAACAGGAAGCTGATGAAATTGAACAATTTAGTATTGAAGTAAAAAAACAAGCAGATGAAGAAATTTTCAATGGTATTTTCAAAAATAAATACGAAAAATATGAATATTTGCTCCAAAAAGATAATCTAACCAAAGACGAACAAGACTGGATTAAAGAATACAGGAAAACTGGTGAATACGAATTAATATACTGTGATGAAAGTGATAAGGAGGTAATTGATGCATAAATTGTTTGTTAAAACTCGTAATGTCAAAAATTTTATCGGATTAATGAATAATCTGATAGACAAATCAAATGAAGTTCCTAAAATGGGATTAGTTTACGGTGATCCCGGATTAGGTAAAACTCAAACTGCTATATGGTGGGCTACAAGAAATGATGCGGTTTATGTCAGAGCCCAAAACAAAATGACCAGCAGATGGCTAATGGAAAAAATTGTTTTTGAACTCGGAGAATCACCATCAAGAAAAATGGCTAACCTTATGGAACAATGTATTGCTCATTTGAGGTTAAAACCGCAAGTAATAATTATTGATGAAATTGATTATCTTATAAGTCGTTGCAAAATCGTAGAAACTTTGCGTGATGTTCACGATTTAACAGGAGCACCTGTTGTATTAATCGGTATGCAGGAAGCTAAAACAAAACTCGGCAAATACAGACATCTGTACGACAGGTTATCTGAAATCATAGAATTTAAACCTTTTTCCAAAGAGGATATGGAGGTAATTATTGAAGAATTATCCGAAATTAAAATAACTGATGAGGCAAAAGAAATATTTTTTGAAAAAACTAACCGCTTTCGCCAGATTATCAAAGGAATTTCATTGCTTGAAAATTTGGCAGCAACAAACGGATTAAACAAAATTGATGTAAAACAAGTGAAAGGATTGACCATTGAAAAGTAGAGATTTAATAATAAAAACAGCAAGAAGATTAGATAAATTTAATCTTGATGAATTAATAGTTGTATCAGAACTTGACGAAAAAGAAGTAACAGAAATTTTATCGGATTTAATTAAACAACAAATTATTTTGAAAAATAATAATACATATTTTTTCAATACTAAAAAATCTGCTGAAATTACTGATAATGTTAGGGATGAAACAATAAGTGAATTTAAACTGATAGTTATAGAGGAAGAGGAAGGCTATGAGGATTTTCTGAAATTTGGAGAAGAGACTCAAAATCGGGTAAGAGCATACGTCGGATTATTAAACTTAATTCACCAAGCAGGAACTAAAAATATAAATAAAGTTGTAGAGTTGTTTAATGACACTTCCGGTTATCCAAGAATTGCACCCTCAACTTTTATAAGAATCCGCAGGGAATACAGCCAATACGGTTTTAAAGGAATACTACCAAAATACAGTAAACATATAACAGTTGCAATTCCTGATGAAATATATACTTGTTTCAAAAAATATTATTTAACTAATGAAAAATTATCTGCTCAAGAAGCAATATACAGAGCTCAAAAGGAATTGCAATTAGAGCAAAAGATTGAGCAACCTTATGCTTATACTTCTACCCCTTTTGTAAGAAAAGTAAGAACGGAATTCACAAAAGAGCAAATTGAATATTTCAGAAATAATATAGAGGCTAAAAAGCCTAAATTTGAGCCAATTAAAGTAAAAGAACCTCTTGACATGAAGTTTGAGAAAGCCGCATACATATATTTAAAACATCTGAAAATGGAAAACAAACTTGAAAGATTAATGCACGATAAAACTAATTATAAAAACCATTTAAAACCGTATTTTGATAATTTATCAATAAGAGAAATAACGACAAAAGTTGTTGCTCAATTTAAACAAAGTATGTTTGATAACGGATTTCAACTTGTATCAGTAAATATTTATATTACATTACTGAAATTAATTATAAAAACCGTTTGTCCTCTAACAAATAGTCTTATCGTAAGAAACAACTCTAAGCAAAAAGTTTATAGTGTTGATATGAATATTTTATTAGATGAGGAAATTACTGAATTATTAGATATTTGCAAGAAAAAATATTCTGCGGTATACCCTGTAATTTATTTGAGTTTATCAACGGGAGCAAGTGTTCCTGAAATATTAGCTTTAACTTGGGAAAGGATAAATTTTGAGGATAATACGATATTTTTGAAATATTTTTTATATGAACAACGTCTTGTTATGAATAGATGCGGATCGACAATACGAAAATTAAAATTTGATGACAATATTTCCGGTATTTTGAAAAAGAAATTTGAAGGAACAAAACCCGAATTAACGAATTTTGTATTCAAATTTGACTCTCCAAAATCTCCTCAACAGTATATAGAAAATGTTGTATTAAGAGGATTATCTGCACATCTTGGGATAGTAAGACTGCACCCAAGCGATTTACAGCATAATTTTGTAAATATGTGCTTAAAACAAAATGTTCCGATTACTTTTATTCAAAAAGCGTTAGGATACTATGGTTTGCCAAATTTTATAAGAATATACAAAGATTTAATCGCAAATTTGGATAACGGAAATTATAATCCGCTCAATAAAATTTTAGAAAATAAGGAGTAATTATGAAAAAACAATTATTGGCAGAATCTGCAGCTAAATTATATATTGAAAAATTAATGACATTAGAAAATATCGCTCAACGGTTAAATGTGAATGAAAGAACTCTCCGCCGTTGGAAATCAGCAGATAAATGGGATGAAAAACGCTCAGAATATCTTAAAAACAATACGACTTTCCACGAGGATTTGTATAAATTCGGGAGAAACCTGTTGGATTCTATACAAAATGATATGGCAAAAGGTGAAAAGATTGAACCGGCAAGAATGTATGCGGTAACTAAAATTATGACAATGCTTAAGAATGTAAAAATCTATGAGGATAAAGTTACAAGTGAAAAACACATGCCGGAAGCAACAAAGCCTGAAGGTTTATCCCCTGAAGTTATAAGGGAAATTGAAGAGAAAATATTAGGAATAAATTATGAGGATTAAATTTTTAAAATCGTTTTTTAATGGTTTTAAATATATTCAAATGAGGTTTTATATATAAATTACATTTACCCCACCTTAATCGACCGGTTAAACACTTTTTGAACAACGTTTGAAATAAGATTGAAGAGTTAATTTTTATTTCCCTCGGCATCAATAAAAAATGCATTTAATAAATCCGCATTATTTCTCAAATTTTTAATAACCGGAGCAAGGTTATAGCACTCTTCAATTTCCGGCTGATTTGTGACAAAGTAATCAATAATGACGGCGATATTATACACATCTTCTGCCCACTTACTGACTTTCTTAAACTCCTGCTCGCTAATGTTGTATCCGTTAACTTCTTTCATATTTCCTCCTTATATCAGGAAACACATTAGCGTGAAAGTATATATAAAGCACTCAAATCTTTACATAGCAACACAAAACATTACTAATTGACTTGCCAATATCCGTTTTTATCAGCACCGATACGCTTTATTAATCCGATTTCTTGGAGTTTTTTCATATTGGCAATAATATTTTTTCTTACTATTCCGACAATATCAGCGAGTTCTTCCTGTGTTATATAAGGATTAGCTTTAATTGCATCTATAATTTTCTGCTGATTTACAGTAACTTTTACAGTAACCTTTTGGGTAACCTTATTTTCTGTTTTAATAATTTCTTCAATTGTATTTAAAATCAATGTAAGCATGAATTCTATGAATTTAGTGCTATTGGCGATACTATCACTCACCCCAAGAACTGAATAATACTCTTTTTGATTTTCTTTTACCAAAGTTTCAACAGGAAGCCAAGCAAAAACCTCTTTCCATTCTTTTAAAATCACAGTTTGCCACAAACGGCCCATTCTGCCATTTCCGTCTTGGAAAGGATGAATAAACTCAAATTCATAATGAAAAACACAGCTTTTTATAAGCGGATGTACATCGCTTGTTTTTAACCATTCAAATAAATCAGCCATAAGTTCAGGAACCCTGTCTGCCGGAGGTGCCATATGAACAACTTTTTCTCCGTCAAAAATCCCGACTCCGTCTGTTCTATATTTGCCGTTTCTTTCAACCAAATCCTGCATCATAAGCTTATGAGCTTTTAGTAAATCTTTTTCGTTATATGGATTGAGTGATAATAGTAAATCGTATGCCTGAATTGAATTTTTTACTTCTTGTATTTCATTCGGATTACCTAAAACTCGTTTACCTTCAATTATTGCTGTAATTTGTTTTAGGCTTAAACTATTATTTTCAATTGCCAAAGATGAATGTATCGTTTTTATTCTGTTTTCTTTTCGTAATTTAACGTGGTATGGACTATCCTGAAGCGAATTTATCTCCCCAATTTTTTCTGAAATATTGGAGATAAGTTCAATTATTTTTGATGTAATTTCAAATGGCGGTTTATACATTCTTATTTTCCTTGTTTTTGAATATAACTATTATTTAGTGTATACACTTATATAAAAGTTTCAATTAGTCAAATTTTTCGTAAATCTTTGACTGATAAGTCTTTTTATTTCCAAGTCCATATGACTTTACTACATCTTTAACTAAGTCTACATACCATTTATCCGAACTTGGACTTATAATTATTTCATCTATTAAAGTATTTAAATCGGAATTAACAAATTTACCATCATTTTTTAATCTTTTTGTTTTTGTTTTTTGATTTATAGGAGAAATAAGTCTTATTTCTTTACCATATTCAAATTCTTTTCTCTTTGACATTATTAAAGGATAGTAATGCTTTGCCAATTTATTTAAAATATCCGAATCGGATAGAAATTTCTTTGAGATCTCTTTATCTGCAACCTCAATAACATTTTCTAAATATTCATTGTAATTCATATCTATATCATTAAATTCGTAGTCGTTATAGTGGATATTTCCTATATATACAACATCTTCTTCGTTCAAATTAAAAGATTCTTTTAAATTTTTTATAGTAGATTTTACTGCTATCCCATCTTTTGAAGATAGATACACTTTCCACATGGCTGCGTTTTCTGTATCATTAGCATGCCAGCAATTTATTCCAACATTTTCTAAAAATTTTCTGCGATATGCAGCTGGTTTTTGAGTATATTCTCTGGATAATTGAACAAAATCCTTTTTGTCTCTCAAATTCTTTAAATTATTTTTAGGATATTCTCCTTCAAAAGGATCCATTTTTTGCATAAGAGAGCAAGAACAGAAAAATAGTGCTTTGTACTGTAACATTGATAAAAATTTAGTAAAATCCATATATCGCCATACTACTTGGGTATCGTTATATAAATCTAATTTTATATCATTATTTATTTCGTACATTGCCTTCCTATTACAAAATAATAAAATAATTATATCAACTGCTCAGTAAAATCTTCTTTCAATTCCTTAATTTTCATAAGAATTGAAAATTCCAAATCTTTTTCATTGTTATAAACTTCGCCATTAGAATAGATGTTTTTAAATGGATATTGCTCCATTAAAAATCGTACACCTGTTTCTGCATATTCATCGCATATTGAAAATATTTTCTTTATATCTCCAAATAAAGAAAGGTCATGACCTTCATTTGGATCGGCATAGGCAATAGCAATTAATGTCGGCATTTCTTCAGTTGTGCTTATATGCTCAGAACGGGTACATCTGACAGGATTTATAAGTTGAGTTCTTGTTCCAAGATGATAGCCTATGCTTGCACAAAGAACATATAAATTAGACAATTTAGGAAATACTGCATAGTTTGAAGTATTTTGTTCACTTCTACAAAATGCTTTATAGAATTTAAAACATTCCTCTGAAGTATTAACATTCACTGATTTATTAATTTCTAATAATGCCATTATAGACTCCTTTGAGCTGTTTTAATTGGGACCCAATTTGTAATATCTTTTTCCTCTATACGAGATTCTCTATCTGCGATATGTTTTATTTCGTAAACTTTACCCCATTTGTCAGTTTTTCTTAACATTGAAGCTTCTTCCTGTTGTAATTCTGTATCTGTAGCTAGAAGTATCCACTGGTTAAGAAGATTTGGTAAAATTCTTATACACTCTGATCTTGGAGAACTAGATAATCTTCCAAAAGGTGTATCCATTAACAAAGGCATTTCTAAATTGCTACCAACTTGTAATAATGCTCCAATGTACGACAATGAAACGACAACCTTTTGTCCAGCAGAAATTTCTTGTAACATTTTTGTTCCGTTTTTGCTCAAAACTTCTAATTGGAAATCATCAAGAATTACTATTTTAGATAAACTGTCTAGAGTTGTTTTACTTGCAATATTTTTAAATATTTCTGTTGCACATTCAGATAATTTGTGCCTTAATTCATCGGCATATTCACTAGAAATATTTATCATTTCTTCATTAGCTTTATCTAATAATTTCTTCTGTTCAATAATTTTTCGGCTTTTTGCATCATTTTCGCTAAGTTTTTCTTGTTCATCGGATAATTTTTTTATATCCGCATTTAAATTTGTAAGCTTTGCTTCATTTTGTCCAAGTTCTTTATTCATTCTTGTAATATCATTTTTGATTTTTTGTAAAGCATCACCCAAATCAGGAATATCAGTTTTTAATTCTTCATCATATGCTTCTAATTTTTTCTCATAAGATGCAATGTCTTCTTGATATTTGTTATATCCCATTAAAATTCTGTCAATATCAGCAGATACAACGGCAACTTTTCCTTTTAATTCAGCAAGAGTACCATGAATTTTTATTGCTGCTTCGGAATTTTCATCTACACTATTTTTTTGATACTCTAACAAAATCTCTCTTGCCTCTGGGTGTTCATTTAAGTTATTCCCACAAATACATCTACATTGTTTCAATAACTTATCTATGAATTCCTTTCTTATGCTATTTGGTAATTCACCCTTTTCAAGTTTTTGATTTAAATCCATATAAAGTTCGGATATTTCAGAAGCTCCAACATACGCACCACTTACAGATAATGCTTCTTTTATTTTTGTTTTTAATTCTTCGATATTATTTTGTGCCTCTTTGATTTTTTCTTTTAGGACATTTCTGTCTTTTTGTTTTTCTATAATGTTTTTATTTTCATTTATTTGTTTTTCTATTTCATTTTCACGTTTTTGAGCGTTTTCAATATCATTTTTTAATGCTGTAATATCATTTTCAAGATTTATTAAATCTACATTTTTTTGACTTAATTTTTCAGTAACTACTTCTAATTCTCCACTAGAGTTCATTTCTATGTCGTTATCCAAAGCTCTTAGTTTTTTTCTAAATGCTTCTTTAACAATTTCAATAGCATCTAGATTAAGTAAAGTCCTAATGCCACTTCTTATTTCTTCTTTACTTTCTTTGCTATACTTTGTTAATTCTTCAATTTGTTCACCATCAAATAAAAAGAAATCTTTTATTTTTTCATTGATTATTGTGGATATTATATCATTAATTTCGGTTATATCATTAATTGGAGGAAATGTATTATAGTTTTCTGTAATTACTAAAGAAACCCCTTTTGGTTCTTGAAATATTCTATCGCCACTTTTCCTTGCAGAAATCTCTCTTGTTAGCTCATATCTTTTCCCATTATTTTCAAAGTCCAAAATAACACTAGCTTCAATATCTGTATCTGGATTATCTTCTAGGAGTTTCTCATTTACCAATACCAATCCTTCTCTTTGTTCTTCTTTTGTAAGGTTATCCTGCTTTAAGTATCTCAATCCATAGAGAGCAAACATAATGGCTCTGAAAATACCAGTTTTTCCATAACCATTTTCTCCAAAAATTAGAGTTACATTTTTATCGCCACTACAGAATTCTATGGAATTTTGTCCGATATACTGTCTGAAATTTGTAAGTGTAACTTTATTAAACTTCATTATAATGCTCCTTCGGATATTTTTAAAAGATTATTAGAAATTTCAGTGTTAACTCTATCTACAGCAATATTTCTAGCCTCATGTATATTCTTTTGAGCTTCTTGTATTACGATATTGCAAAGTTTTCTTACTTTTTCATCTTCGATTTTATTAACTTTATCCAATATATTTATCTGAAATTCGCCATTCATAAAAACATTCCCCTTGCTTTACATGAAATTAGTATAATCTTCGCTCATAATTTTAGCATAAACATCCCATGGTTTCATATCCATTTCATTAATAGTATTAAAGTATTCACAGGCATATCTTATTTTATTTTGCATTTCGTATTTTAAATTATTAAGGCTATTAAACTCGGAAAATCTTGGCAATTCTCTTTTTAATAAGCATTGAGCCGTGTTTATATTGTACCTGTCTACAGACCAAGGTCCAATCATAAAATCATAAATATATGCCTTATATTTACCAGTTTTAGGACTCAATCTCAATACTCTCCCTCTTCGTTGAATAAATTCTTTTGGATTTGTAGAACTTGCCAAAATATATGCTCTTTTTGTTGCAGGAACATCAACGCCTTCATCAAGACATTTTATAGCAACTAGACCTTCAATATCACCATTTGCAAATGCTTCTAATATTTCTTTTCTTTGCTTTACGCCAGATACAAATTCGTGAACTTTTATTCCTAAATTACTTAGTTCACTTAAAACTTCTTTATGCTCTCCCGGAGCACAATAATACAAGTTGTGAATATATTTTTCTCCAGATGATTCAATTTCTGTTTTATGCTGTCTAACAAGCTCTATTAATGTTGGTAATTTATTTTCAGCTTTACCAATAACTCTTGCTCTGTCTCTACATAACTTTTCTAATTTATCTAAGTCATCTTGAGTTTTATTTTTTTTCATTGCTATTAAACCGATTTTATGAGTCAAATCTTCAAAAACACTTAATTCCTCTTCTGAAAATTCAGTTAATATTGGTTCATATTCGTATGGTGTAAGAACCTTATTTTCACCATTTTCATCCCCTTTGATTGCCCGTTCTAAATCAAATTCAATTACAGTTTTATCAAAATAATCAAATAATCTTTTTGTTCCAACATCATCATACCAACGTTGTGGTGTTGCAGATAAACCTATTCTATATCTTGCTGTTGGGAAAAGAGCACATGCTTGATTTTCTGAGCCCAAACCATGAACTTCGTCTGCAATAAGCATCCAGTCTTTATTAATAGTTTTAATAAATTCTTTAAACGGCACTAATGTCGCAGTTTTATGAGTTGCGACAAAACAAACCTTGTCTTTTAATCCGGATTTATATTTTTGTAATTCTGCATATGCTTCTCTTTGCCATTTATTACTATCGTCAAAACATAGAATTGGTTTGAAACCAAAGGCTTCCAACTCTTCTGCCCATTGTGTTACTAAATGCTTAAGAGGTGCCAATACAACCAAACAAAGTTTTTTGTTCTTTTTATACAATTGTTTTGCCGCAGAAATAGATGTAAATGTTTTTCCAGAACCTGTTGCCATTTCAAAAAGCCCATTATAATTATTATTTATCCAGTTATTAATAGCCTCTTGTTGGTAACCTCTCAATTCTTTTTTACTTTTGCCTGAGTTATTTAAATTACTAATTTGAACTAATTTGGGTTTATATGGACATTCATAATGTATACCTGCTTCAATAATTTTGTTTTTTGCAGCTTCGGTTATAGAATATGTTTTCAATGTAGAAGGTATTCCATTCCATTTATTATCAAATAATTTTACATAATCGTTAAAATAATCTTGCCCAAAAGCCCAATTCGTAAATATGGTTAATGTTTCGTCGTTAATTGTAGCTTGATGACTATCGTTTTGTGAGCCAAAAACAACAACACCTTTATTATTCTTGTCATAATATATGGCAAGTTTCGTATGTAAATATCCATAATCTAATCTTCCAATAGGTACGCCAAATCTGAATTCAAGAATATCCTCTTTTATCATCCAACTCAATGTCGCAAGAGTTTGAGTTTCAAGATTATGTTTTAATTCTTCTATTGTATTAAAAACCTGTGATTCAATTAAAGATTGAATTTTGCTATCATTTCCATTTTGAATAGCATTCCAATCTTGTTCAGAAAGAATAACAGATGTAGAAATTCTTGCTTTTCCACCATTTTTAGCAAATATCGCCAAACCAGAAGCTACTTCTTTTAACCAACTTGAAGAGAAAAATCCAACTACCCTGTCATATCTGACAGCACTTGACAATAAAGGTATGCTTAATTCATTTGTTACATCTTCTTCGGTAGTTGTATATGTTCTTTTTAAATTACAATTATCAAACATTTAAATATTTATCCCTCGCAAATTTTTCTACAGCAACTGCTGTATCATTATCTACTGATTTAATAGAAGAT
>JBJEGL010000085.1:0-11817 GCA_051875035.1 Candidatus Gastranaerophilaceae bacterium
GAAAAAATAAAAAAGAATTAGATAAAGTTCTTTTTGCAAAAAATCCGAATGATTACATTATTGCAGCAGGTACACATGCGGAACAAGAAGGAGAAATGGAATCTCCTCAAGAAGTTGCTTACAGCATATATTCATCTCACGAATATAAAGTGTTACCGTTCGATGACGAAAATGGAAACAGAATGTTCAGAGTAACAAATCCGTGGAATCAATCTCATCAGGTAATTATGGACGCAGAAAAATTAAAAGAATTTTTTGAAGATTTTTCAGTATCCAAAGTTAATAAAGAAGCATAATAAATTATTTTTTACACACTAACGACCCTAAAAAGGGTCGTTTTTTTATTATAAAATTTAATGGACTAACGAAAAACATTGTTGTCATTGTGAGGAAGTAATGTAATCGAATAATCTGTGTCATACTGAGCATAGTTATAATTTTCAATTATCCATTTTCAAATTTCAATTTGTTGAAAAGAGATTCTTCACCCCTAAAATGCTAATGGGTTCAGAATGACAACTACTCTGTCATTCTGAGGCTTCAGACGAAGAATCTGTTTTATAGATCCTTCAGTCGTTTCACTCCTTCAGGATGACAAAAACCGTCATTCTGAGGAAACGAAGTGACCGAAGAATCTATATCAACTCAGTATAGCGAAGTATCTTTTAATTTTTTAAGTTTATGTAAAAAGATTCTTCACCCCCAAGATAGCAAGGGATTCAGAATGACCATAAAGTTTCTGGCATACTTCTTGCCCTGTATTATTTGGGCTTTTACAATTTGGTATAAACTATATAAATCCCCTTTTTAAAATACATTATAAAACCCAAATAATACAAAGATATTTCAAACAAAAGCAGTACTATTTTATAACTTTTAGAATATAAAAAATGCCGCAAGTCTATTGCGGCGTAAATTTTCAAAATTTCTAAACCCTAAGGTTTAGATACACTGTACTACCCTAAATACCGTAATTTTGATACGGGTATTGATGTTAAATTAATCCGAAAAATGTATTCTGATAATGTAAATGACAGGGAAAATAAAAGGGGTATAAAAAATGAGAAAATGTTCGGACTTCAATACAAAAACAAGAGTTTTGCTTATAGATGATAATTATGATCATTTAATGGGAGTTCGTGAACTCATTAATTTAGAAAATGACATAGATGTAGTTGCAGCGGCAACAAATGCGAATATAGCACTTAATCTTATCAAAAAATATCAGCCGGATATCGTTTTAATGGATATGAATATGCCGGAAAAGGATGGATTAACGGCAATACAAGAAATTGAAAGTTTAAATTCGGATGTAAAAGTTATAGCATTAACAGCGTATGATGATGCGGATTTAATTTTCAGAGCAATGAAGGTTGGAGCAAAAGGATATATTTTAAAAACCATGGCATCTGCACAATTAATAAGAGCAATACATGAAGTTTCACAAGGTAAAATATATCTTCCGCAAGGTCTTACAACAGGATTTTTTGAATATTTTCAAAATTCTTTTAAAGAAGAAGAAAAAGCACAAACAGCAGCAGGAAGTTTGTTGGCAGAATTAACATCCAGAGAAGAAGAAGTATTGGATATGTTAACACAAGGGCATAACTATAAAGATGTTGCAAATTTACTTTTCATAAGTGAAACAACAGTAAAAACACACGTAAACAATATTTTCCAAAAATTACAGGTTAATGACAGAACTCAAGCTGTTCTTTATGCATTGAACAACGGTTTTGTCAGCAAAAGAAAGCAAAGAGCATCAATTGCTTAATTTGCTAAAGGGGATTTAGGGATGAAATATTTTAAGGGGCAAAAAGCCCCTTTTTTATTATATTTTAAACAGTATCCTAATTATAACAGGTAAAATAAGAGTTGTAATAATTCCGACGACAACAAGAGCAAGAGTACTCATAACGACCTGTTTTTCTTTGCCTTTTTCAATACATTTCGATGTACCTACAACATGGCTTGCCGCACCTATTGCAAGACCAATCGCAATATCGTTTTTTATTTTAAGAAATTCCAAGATTTTGTGTCCTGTAACCGCACCGAAAATCCCTGTTAAGACAACCATACAGATAGTAATTTCCGGAACACCGCCGATATTTTTAGAAATTTCCAAAGCAATGGGTGCCGTAACCGATTTAGGCAGCATAGAGATTATAACATTTGTTTCCGTATGACATATTTTTGCAATCAAAAATGTTGAAAATACCGCACATAAAGACGCTGCAAAAAACGCAGAATATATAATTCGTTTATTTTTGGTAAGAATGTTTATATTTTTATACAACGGATAACCGAGAGCTATTGTTGCAGGAATGAGCATAAATGTTAAAAATTTTGCACTTTGATTATATTCGGAATAATCAAGATGAAAAATTTTTAATAAAATAATTACAACTATTCCAGAAATAAGCATAGGCGGAATATTTTTCAACAAAGGAACAGACCTAAAATTTTCGGCAATTTTATATAACAAAACAGTTAAAATCAAACCCCAAGGACTAATCATGCTTATTCCTTATCTTTAATAATCTTAGATATTTAATACCAAACTCTGCAAAAACTCCTGTAACAACTATTGTTACGGTAGTTGCGGCAAAAATCACTAAAACAATTGCAAACAGATTATGCATAATTAAATTTTTGTATTCGGTAAGCCCGACTAAAAAAGGAACAAAAAGCAATGCCATATATTTAAGAATAAAATTAACACTTGATTCGACCCATTTTTCTTTAACAATTCCTAAAAGCAGGGATACAGCAAAGAGAATAAGCCCCAAAACTGCCGGAGGAAATACAATATGTGTTATTTTAACTATAAAAAGACTTATATGGTAGAAACCAAACAATATTACAAATCCAAGTATAAAATTAAAAATTTTTTTTACCATAACAAACATAAGATAACACAAACTTATTTTGTATATAAGCAGATTCATTGCGAATTATTTTTATTATTCTCTCAAAGTATTAAAAGAGGACAAAACAATATCTTCTATCGAAACATCCATTCTGTTATCGCAAGTATCAATTAATTGAGCAAGATATTCAATATTTCCGGCAGGACCTTTTATTGGGGAATTTGTTAAATTAATAGCGTAAAGTCCTATTGATGAAGCAAATTCAAGGATATCATTAATAACTTTTATATGAACATTTTTATCTCTTACAACACCGTTTTTTCCAACTTCTTCACGTCCTGCTTCAAATTGAGGTTTTATCAAAGTCACAATTTCTATATTTTGAGGTTTCATTAATGTTTTTATGTTTGGTAAAACTTTTTTTACGGAAATAAAAGATAAATCAGTTGCACAAAAATCCGGCAGTTCATCATTTTCAGAATATATTTCAGAGGGCAGGCAATTTTTAACATTAGTTCTTTCGATGACTTTAACTCTTGCATCGGTTCTTAATTTCCAAGCAAATTGCCCATAGCCGACGTCGACGGAATATACTTTTTTAGCCCCGTTTTGAAGCATGCAATCCGTAAATCCACCTGTTGAAGCACCTGCATCCAGACAAATTCTGTCATTCAAATTGAGATTAAAAGCTGTAACGGCTTTTGCAAGCTTAAAACCGCCTCGTGAAACAAACGGCATTGTTTTGACTTCAATTTGCATATTTTCTTGGCGAACAATTTGAGTACCGGATTTTGTAATTTTTTCACCGTTTATTTTGACATTTCCTGCCATTATAGCGGCTTGTGCTTTACTTTTTGTGTCAAAGTATCCTAAATCACACAAAATTTTATCTAAACGCTCTTTCATGTTTCACCGTCCAAATTAAATATTTTATATGCATTTTGTGTGGTTGCACAGTCAACTTCTTCAAAAGGAATTCCTTTGATAGAGGCAATTTCTTCCGCAACAAATCTTACATAAGCGGGGGAATTTTCTTCCCCTCGGTGCGGAACAGGTGTCAAATACGGCGAATCTGTTTCTAAAAGTAACTTATCCAATGGAATTAGTTTTGCAACCTCTTTCATTTTTTTTGCATTTTTGAAAGTGACAACTCCGCCTAAAGCAAGATACCAGCCTTGTTTAAGACATTGTTTCGCAAATTCCGCAGAACCTGAAAAGCAGTGCATTATAACGGGAATTTCATCCTTTATGAGATTTGATAAAATGTCGAAACAATCGCCGTGGGCTTCTCTGTCGTGTATCAGAACAGGCAGTTTATATTTTTTCGCAAGTTCAATTTGTTGTATAAAAACATCTTTTTGCAAATTATGATTTTCTTCATCTTTATCCCAATAGTAGTCGAGTCCAATCTCTCCTATTGCAACAATTTTTTTTCGGGAAATGAATTTTTCAACTTGTCGAAGCCAATCAGAGGGTAAATCTTTCAATTCCGACGGATGCACTCCGACAGCACCGTACAACATATCGTATTTTTCTGTCATATCGGCAATTCCTGCAAAGTCTGAAGGTATAACCCCCGGAATGATAACCTTTTCAACACCTGAAGACTTTATATCTTCAAGAAGTTCGTCAAAACGGTCTTTATAACAATCCATATTTATATGAGCATGTGTATCAATCATATTGTTATCATATCACCATTAAATAAATTCCGACAATATAATGTTGCTTATCAAAAAGCCCTCGTTGTTAAGTGCATAATTTCCGTCTGATTTAATAAAATATTTATCATATTTCTGCAAAATATTTTTATACTTTTTTTCAAAATCAATTTCAAATTTTTGATTAAGATAATTTATATTGATACCTTCTGCTTTTCTAAGACCTAAAAAAATATTTTCTTCAAGTGAATTTTGTTTTGATAAGGTTGTTTTTTCGGTTAAATAAACGGGATTTTTGCAATATTTTTCAATAGTATTTTCGTGACAATATCTTGTATTATCTTCAAAACCTGCCGCTGCACAGCCGAAACCGTAATAATTTTTTGCATTCCAATAATTCACATTATGTCTTGATTCAAAGCCTTCTTTTGAAAAATTACTTATTTCATAATGTTTATAGCCATATTTTTCGGCAATCTCTATAATTTTCAAATACATATCTGCTTGAATATCATCATTAGGAAGATTTGCAAATTTTTGTTTGAAAAAAGCAGTGCCTTCCTCTATTTTTAGACCGTAAGTTGAAATGTGCGGAACATTAAGTTCGCAAGCTATAATAGTTGAAGCGGAAATATCAGCCATTGTTTGATTTGGAAGTCCGTATATCAAATCAATATTTATATTTTCAAAACCTGCAATTCGGGCATTTTTTACGGCATTAAAAGCATCTTTTACCGAGTGTTTTCGACCAATTAGTTTTAATAAATCATCATTAAAAGATTGAATACCTAAACTTAGCCTGTTTATACCAATGTCATATAAGCTCGAAAGCCATTTAAGTGTTAGTTTTTCAGGATTTGCCTCGCATGTGATTTCCGGATTTGAGGCAAAGTTAAATCCGGAAATAATTTTTTTTATGTCAGCAACTTCGAGTAAAGACGGAGTTCCTCCGCCTATGTATAAGGTTTTTAATTTTTCACCGTTATATCTTTGATGAATTTCTTTGCACAGAGCATTAATATATTCGTTTTTTAATTCGAGTTTCAGAAAAGAGGAGAATGCACAATATCCGCATTTTCTCCTGCAAAACGGTATATGAATATATGCACTTTGAATCATTTGACAAACTCAAACAAAAACGGATAGATTTTAAAAGAGTCTTTATTAAGGATAAATTTGTCTTTTTTGTCATCATTTTGCATTGTATTCATATATGATTGGTAATTTTCGTGGTTTTCCGATTCAAAATTTTTCAAAGCTTTGAGAGCATCTGACGATTTTATATAGAATAAACTTTTTTCAGCGTTGTAGTCAACAGAACAGCCGTATGAAGCAAGAATTCCTCCTGTTTTTTTGCTGAATAACGCACCGTTAGAAACAAGTTTTTTAAGCATCGATTCATCTTTTTTTGCAAGAGCGATATCTGCAGCCGTAAAGCCGAATGCATTAACAGCATTTATATCGGCACCGTTATAAGACAGAATTGCAACAATGTCTTCATTTCCTTCTAATACTGCGATTTGTAGCGGAGAAACTTTTAGTGAATTTTCTTTTGAATTAATATCGGCTCCGTTTTTTATTAGTAATTTAACCATATTCAAATCCTGGTTACATATTGCGGAATGCAGAGGAGTCATTTTTTCATTTGAACCCAATGTATATGTTTGGTTGACGTTTGCTCCTTTTTTTATTAATTCTGTCGTTGTTTTTAAATCGGATTTTTCAACGGCTGATATTAACATTGTTTTTCCGTTTGTATCTTGAGCATTAATATCTGCACCTGCAGCTACAAGAGTATCAAATGCTTCTGTTTTATTGTTTTTAATTACGGCTTCCGTAAAATTTTTACCTTCTTGGGTTTTTGCATCGATTTTTGCACCGTTAAGAGATAAGTAATCTGCAATTGCCTTTTTACCATAGAAAGAAGCAGTAACTATTGGTGTTACACCATTTTTATCTTTTGCATTTACATTTGCACCTGCAACAACCAAAATTTGAACAATATCCATGTTTCCTTTGTAACAAGCAGTATGTAAAGGGGTTGTTCTATCTATAAAAGTTTCTGTATTAATTTTTGCTCCGCTTTGAAGTAAATATCTTACAATTTGAGGATTGCCGTTTTCAACAGCAGCATGAAGAGGTGAAAAACCGTCTTTATTCAGATGATTAACATTTGCACCTGCTTGAATTAATATCTTAACTAAATCGTAATTTCCATTGAAACAAGCCCAAATAAGAGGTGTTGTATTTGATGCCGTAGTTGTATCGGGTTTCATTCCTGCATATAAAAAGGCTTTTACGGCAGATGTTTTGTTTGCTTCCGCAAGATGAACAAATGTTTCCGCATTGTATTTTAAATCGGAATTTTTTATTTGCTTTTTATATATTGATGCTTCTTTTTTAGAAACAGGAAAACTTAAAACCTCGATACTTGTTTGTTTTATTGTATTATCTTTGTTTTTAGTTTTTGTATTTTTAATCAGTTCTTGACTTTGTTTCAAAAGTTTTTCTTCTTTTTTACTCACAGAAGCAGCAACCGAATATTTTTTTGCGAGTTCGGCTTTTTTTTGTTCTAATTCAGCTCTCTTCTGTGTTAATTCAGCTTGAAGTTTTTCTTCTTGTTCTTTTAATTTTTCTTCTTCTTCATGAATTTTTTTCACTTTTGCTTCATATTGTTTCTTTTCTTTTTTAGTTAGAATTTTGTGGTTATGATTCTGAGAAACAGTTTGTTCATTCGCTTTAATTTTTTCGGTAGTTTCTTTTATAAGTTTTTGTAACTCTTCTGCTTCGGATTTTTTTGTTTGTTCCTGATTTTTAGTTATATCATTTGTCTTTTTAAGTTCACTTTCTTGCAAAATCAAAACCGATTTCGGTTCGGCAATTAAGTTCATTATATTTTCATTTTTTATACTAACAGACTCTTCGGACAATATTTCTCCGGCATTAACCTGAGAAGCAATTAATAAAAACGCAAAAATAAAAAATATCTTTTTCATATAAAATCCTCTTACTATATACAGAATACGGTATTTTTGATTATATGTAAAATTTTTTACAAAAACTATTCTGTGCAAGGTTTTTACAAACGTGATACAATTGTATCAAGATGATACATTTAAAATTAAAAAACATAAAAAAAACAGACCTCGATGAAATAATGGAAATAGAAGAGGCAGCATACCCAAATCATCATTGGTCAAAGCAGGCATTTGGAAACGAACTTGACAATAAATTGGCAATATATAAATGTGCCGTAAATTCTGATAATAAAATAGTCGGTTTTTACGGATTTTGGCAAATACTTGAAGAAGCTCACATTACAACATTTGCAACTCATCAAGACTTCAAAAGAAACGGTATTGCGACATATTTAATGATTAATCTTGTTGATGAATGCTATAAAAGAATGATAAAATATATTACACTTGAAGTTAGAATAAGTAATGTTCCCGCTATTTCATTGTATGAAAAATTTGGTTTTTCAACAATCGGGACAAGAAAAAAATATTATCAAGACAATAATGAAGATGCCTTAATAATGTTTACCGAAAATATTTGGTATGATAAATTTAAAATAAATTATCAACAGATAAAAGACAATATTAAAGTGAAGAAACAATGATACATCCCGATGAAGAAAAAGAACAAGAAAAATTAAAAGTAATAAAAACACAACCCGAAAGTCAATATTCACCTTTACGACTTATCGGAATATTTGCAATGATTGGGTTTTGTACAGTTTTAATCATAGTCGGAACTTTTACAAGAATAAAAGTATTTAATTGTCTTAGAGGAATTGAAGCAATGCTGCATCCTGCTTTGTTCCCGACCTTGCAGTCAATTATGACGGTAAAAGCATATTTTTATACTCCGCAGGTTCCTGCTGTTCTTTTTACGGCAGCACTTTTAGGGTCTGCTTGCAGTATGACGGCAGTTTTTTTCTATATTGTTATAGGTCTTGTACTTGTACCGGTTTTTGGACTCGGCGGCGGTTTTGATTATGTTTTGCAACCGACATTCGGTTATATTTTAGCTTTTATTCCTGCTGTAATTGTTGCAAATTTGTTTATTAATAAAGAATATTCCGTAAAAAGTCTTTTTAATGCAACCATAGCAGCAGTCTTAACAATACATATTTTAGGTTTTGTATATGTATTGCTGATTGCTCTTTTACATCACAATAAAATTAATTATATAATGGACTGGTTGCTTTATGAAAGCCTTATAAAAGCTGTGTATGACGTAATTTTTGGTTTTGCCTGCATGCTTTTTGCAAAATTTTGCCGCAAATTTATTTGGATTTTAACCGCAATATAATTTGGTAATTATAGAAAAATTGATGCAACAATTGCCAAAATAATCTTTTCTATAATGCTTAAAATAATAAAAGCTAAAATAGGTGATAAATCAATTCCGTATATTGGTGGAATTATTTTTCTACAGGGTGCAAAAAATAAACTGCTAAATTGGGCAAAAAACCTAAAGGGCTGTCTGTACCAATCAATATTAGGGAGCCACGTTAAAAAACAACTTACTATTAAGATAAAAAATGTTATTTGAAATAAATAAGCAATACTTTTATAAATTATTATGCCCATAAATTAACCTCAAGAAATAATCAGCGGGAACAATTATGTTCCCGCTAAATAAATTTTGTTTTATGACGTTTTTGTTGTGTTCATACAGTTGCAATGTTCACGTTCCATAGGAAGTGATTCAATTAATGTAACGAGCATTTTTTTGAGATTATCAATATTTTGATTGAAAATCTTGCAAACTTGCTGATGAGTTACAGGCTCGACATCACCCTCTAAACCGCAATCGTGGTCAGTGATTAATGCAATAGTAACAGGACACATATCAAGTTCTCTCACTAAATGAACTTCAGGAAATTGTGTCATACTCGCAACTTCCCAACCCTGTCTTGTAAAAAATTGTGATTCGGCCTTTGTACAAAAACGTGGTCCGTTTATCGTAACAACTGTTCCCGTTTCGTGAACGGTGATATTGTGTTTATGAGCAGCTTCAATAGCTAACTTACGCATTTCCGGGCAATAAGGATCTGCAGCACTCGGGTGAATACAAATAGGTCCTTCAAAGAAAGTATTTTTACGACCGTCTGTCCAATCAACGACTTGATCCGGAACTACAAAAGAACCGGGCTCTATATGCTTTTGAAAACTGCCTGCCGCACAAGGAGAAATAACCCTGTCACAGCCTAAAGACTTTAATGCCCATACATTTGCTCTGTAATTAACGGTATGCGGCAAAAATCTGTGATCAATACCATGTCTCGGTAAAAATGCAACTTTATGATTTCCGATTTTACCTATTGTAATCACATCACTCGGCTTACCATAAGGTGTTTCTATATTAACTTCTTTTGTTTCTTGCCCTTCAAAAAAAGAATAAAAACCTGTTCCGCCAATAATACCGATTGTTGCTTGTTTTTCATTTTCTTCCATTAATTTTTCCTTTCGTTCATCAAAAATAAATGGTTATGGCTAATGATAACATAAATTTTCAGCGAAAACAAGTTTTCAAAATAAAAAAGACTCACTTTATATGTGAGTCTTTTTTTATAAATGCCAAATATTAATTTAATTTTTGAGACATTAAGTACTCAGTTTCAAAAGACCAGTCGCTTCCATCACTTGATGCTTCTGGAACTACAACACGACCATCTTTCATAATTCTGATTTTTAAACGGTCAGGAGTACTTCCGTTTCCTGCATTTTCAGAAGCAAGGTTGGAGCCGCCTTCTCCGTTAACGTCAACATTAACGTCAACATAATTCTGACCAGCAGGCCATTGTTCCGGTAATCCCCACCAAATCATACCGTCATTAGAACGGAAATCCGGATTTGCTGCCGAATTACCCGCAGCTTGACTTACCCCGTCAAGAGTAATAATTTTTGCTCCGACAGCTTCTCTAAAGCTTTGACCGTTATTTGATAATTCCGGCCAGAAGTTTGAAGAGTTAACAACGCCATTATCGTTCATAACCGCAGAAACAGCATTCTGCATAGTGTTTACAGCTTTTTTATAAAGAAACTTTTCTTTATTTGCGTTTGTTTTAGTCACGATAGGTACTAACATCATACCTAAAACTCCGAGAACTGTCAGACAAACTAATGTTTCTGCCAATGTCATTGCTTTTTTACGTTTCATATGTCTTCTCCATTTCGGTTTTTACATACCTCTGAGTTTATAATACCATGTTTTTTTTATTTTTAACACTATTTTTCAAAAATTATGAAATAAAATTTACGAATATACTTGATATTAAATTTTTAGCTGTTTATAATTCAGATATAGAAATGTTCAAGAACAGTAGAGGACAAATTCATGAAAAAAGATATTCATCCCGATTACAAAAAAACAGTTATAAAATGTGTATGCGGAAATGAAATTGAAACAGGTTCTGTTGTTGATGATATCACAGTTGAAATTTGCAACAATTGCCATCCGTTTTACACCGGTAACCAAAAAATCGTTGACACAGAAGGACGTGTTGAAAGATTTAAAAAACGTTATCAGCAAAAATAAGTGTTATTATAATGCCGCTGCTTAAAGGCGGCATTTTAAGTACCCGCAGTTACAAGCGGGTATTTGTGTATTAAAGCAGGTTAAAATGACAAATCATAAAGTAAAGCCCAAAGTGGCACTGATTTCAAAACCGGACAACATGTTGAAAACAATTTATACGGCATGCCGTACTTGTTATTCTTCGGATTCGCCGAATAATATTGCAAATTCCGAGAATGCCAATAATGAAGAAAAGGCTCTTAGTTTAATAAAGAAGGTTATTTCATCGGGACACTTCAGTACGATTGAGCATATTCAAGTTTCGTTTGCAATAAGCGGGATATCCAGAGCTTGTTCTCATCAGCTTGTAAGACACAGACACATGTCTTTTTCGCAAAAGTCACAGAGATATGTAAAAGAAAAAGAGCAGTTTGATTATATTGTGCCTCCGACGATATCGAAGAATCCCGAACTTGAAGAGAAATTTGACAAATTTATGGCGGAAACGACAAAACTTTATCTTGAATTAACAGAAAAAGGAATTCCTGCTGAAGATGCACGTTTTATTTTACCGAATGCAACAGCAACATCTATGGTTGCAAGTTTAAATTTAAGAGAACTTATTCATCTTGCAAATTTAAGACTTTGCACAAGAGCTCAGACAGAAATCAGAGTCCTTGTAAAGATGATGTGTGATGAACTTATAAAAACCGAACCCTGGCTTTCTGAATACCTTGTTCCGAAATGCGACAGACTTG
>JBJEGL010000086.1:0-11814 GCA_051875035.1 Candidatus Gastranaerophilaceae bacterium
GTATTACTCATAAATTTTTCTCTCCGTTCTATTTTTATATCAGAATAATAATCCGCTGATTTTTTATATGATATTGCCCAACCTGGCTATAGTGACCGACTAATAGAACAGTTTTTAAGACTTCTATGATAGCAAATCACCAATCATATAAAAGGATCCTGTAACTATTATAAGATAGTTTCTTGGAGAAAAATTTAATGTATTTGCGGTTTTACTAAAATATTCAATTTTTATCTCATCTGAATGAATGATTTTTTTACAAATTTCATCTTCAGAAACAGATAAATTATGATTAAACTTATATAAAAAAACTTTATCCCCCGCTCTAAACAGAGTATTTACAACTTTATCATACTCTTTTGTAGAAAGAGTTCCATATATCCATATTCTTTTAATATCAGGAAAATAAAAATCTAAATTTCTTCTTAAAACATTTGCTGCATCAGCATTATGCGAACCATCAAGAATCATATTTTTTTCTTTAATATATTGAAAACGGGCAGGTAAAAAAACTTTTCTCAAGGCTTGTTCAAAAGATTTTTTTTGAATATTCACACCTAAACATTGAAGAATTTCAACAACTTTACAGACAAGAGAAAGATTTTGCTTTTGATGCAAACCCCATAGTGCAAACTGATAGCTGACACCATCTATTAAAGCATAATTTTCACCATTTTCAAATTTTATATCAATCTTTTTATCCGCTGTAAATAATTTGGCAGACATTTTGTCACATATTTTACTGATAACATCAAGTCCTTTATTATCAAGGTTAACAGCGACAGGACAATTTTTCTTTATAATACCTGCTTTTTCAAATGCAATTTTCTCAATCGTATCTCCAAGCCGATCCTTATGGTCAATTGAAATTGAAGTAATAACACTTATAATTGGTTTTTCAACAATATTAACAGCATCAAACCGTCCGCCAAGTCCTGTTTCCATAACGGCAAAATCCACTTTATTATCATAGAAATATTTATACGCTGCCGCCGTTAGTATTTCAAACTCAGTTAAATCAATACTATTATCTTTTGCAAGTTTTTCGGTATTTGAAATATATTCAGTAAAATCTTCATTTGAAATATCATTATCATTTATTTTTATTCTTTCCGTATAAAAGTATAGATGAGGACTTGTATACAAACCTGTTTTATATCCCGAACATTTTAATATTTCGGCAGTAATTGCGGAAACAGAACCCTTACCGTTTGTTCCGGCAATATGAATAACTTTAATTTTATTTTGAGGATTGCCGAGTATTTCCATTATTGCAGAAATCCTCTCCAATCCAAGCTTTATACGAAATTTACCGCTTGATGTTAATAATTTTTTAGTTTTTTCATAGTCTGAATTTATCATTTTATTAAAGAAATTAGATTTTCAATTATTGTTTCTTTTGCTCTTGGTTTAGAATTTTTAAGAGAAGCTTCAGTCATTTTATGCACTTTATCAGGATTGTCAACCAATTCCGTCACAAGTTCCAAAAGTTTTGCTCTATTAAAGTCTTTATCTTCACAGTAAAGAGCATAACCAATACTTTCCGCTTCTTTAGCATTTTTTCTCTGGTGATTGGCAGCAGCATACGGATAGGGAATTAAAATGCAGGCGGCACCGCACATATTCAATTCCGAAAGGCTCAATGAACCTGCTCTTGAAATAACAATATCAGCAGATTTCAAAGCATAAAACATTTCATCAAAATACGGTTTTATAACTAAATTAGTATTTTCCGCATAATGAGGAAATGTTTCGGAAATTTGCTTAATAAAATCGTCATATTTGTTTTTTCCTGTTTGTATGACAAACTGAATATCTTTTTCTTCAACAACAGCTTGTGCAGCATTAATTGCTGCTTCATTCAGAGTTTTTGCACCTTGAGAACCTCCGGTAATCAATATCGTCAACTTATTTCTAAGTCCGAGTTTTTGGCGGGCTTCATCTTTAGAAACAGTTAAAAATTCTTCTCTGACAGGATTTCCGGTACAAATTATTTTATCGGATTTTAAAAATTTTTTTGAATTTTCAAAAGCAACAGAAACACAGTTAGCAAAAGGAGCAACACTTTTTGAAACAAGTCCCGGAACAGCATCACAATCGTGAATCATTAAAGGTTTTTTAAGCAATGCCGCCATAAAAGCAACAGGTGCACTAACATATCCTCCGGTTGTAAAAACAACATCCGGTTTATATTTTTTTATATAAAAAAGAGCTTTCCAAAGCGAAATCTCAAGTTTACATAACCATTTTATGAAATCCAAACTTAATTTTCGGGGCATGCCGCTAACACATACAGGTAAAAACTCAACTTCGGGAATTTGTTTAACAATATCAAACTCCATATTTTTGGGATTACCGATATAATAAATTTTTTTTGTATCTTTTCTTTTTAAAAGTTCCTGAACAACGGATAAAGCAGGATAAATATGTCCTCCCGTACCGCCGCCTGAAATAAAATATATTTTTGAGTCTTTAGACATTTTCCATCCTTGTAATTCTGATTTTTGAAATATTTAGCATTATGCCAACCATGCATAAGGTAACAAAAAGAGATGTACCGCCGTAACTGATAAACGGCATCGGAACGCCGGTGGCGGGAACAAAAGAGCTTGCAACAGACATATTGATGAAACCTTGTGAGCCTATTGAAATCGTCAATCCTGCCGCTAAAATTTTACCGAACATATCTTTGCAGGATATAGCAATATGCATCCCCCGATAAATAAACCACAAGAATAGACAAATAATACCAAAACACCCTATAAATCCCCATTCCTCGCCTATTACAGCATAAATAAAGTCTGTATGAGCTTCAGGCAGCCATTCAAGTTTTTGTTTTGATGCTCCGTATCCTACACCAAAAAATCCACCCGAAACAAAAGCCAGTAATGATTGAATAATATTATATCCCCCACCGTATGGGTCAGATTCGGGATTCAGCCAAACTTGTATACGGCTCATTTGATAAGGTTTTATTTTAAAAGCAAGCAGCAGACCGGCAGAAACACCCATTGTAACGAGCATTTTAATAGAACCGCCCGCAATAATATAAACACACAGACATACAATAGCAAGAATAATAACCATACTTAAATTAGGTTGTGCTGCCGTTAATCCTGCCATTACCAAAATCGGCAAAAAATATTTTAAAATTTTATCACTGTTAAAAATATTTGCATCTTTTGCAAAAGCACATGCCAATAACATTGCAACAGCAAGTTTTGTCATTTCGGAAGGCTGAAATTGTGCAGGTCCGAGTGCAAGCCACCGTTTTGCACCATTTACGGTTACACCGAGAGGAGTAAAATCGACCAAAATCAATAAAAATACAACAACCCAGGCAAAAGGAACTGCATATTTGGCAAGATTTTTATAATTAAACTTTGCAAACCAACTCATTCCAAATAATCCCGAAACAAACCAGAATAATTGTTTAAAAGCAAAACTTCCTGGATTAACACCCAAGGCAGTACATTTTGAAGCACCTGCCGATAATATCATCATTATTCCTATTAAAGATAGGAACCCGACTATTATCAACAATGCTTTATCAGGAGCAGAAACTACACCTGTTGAACAAATATTACCCGTATTATTAACTTTATATCTTTGTGCTGACATACTTTTTAAATTCTTCTCCACGGTGTTCAAAATTATTGAACATATCAAAACTTGCACAAGCAGGTGAGAATAAAATTATCTCATTCGGATATTCAATTGCTTTATCTATTGATTCTTCAAAAGATTTTGCCTCAAAAATATTTGTATACCCATGCTGTTCAAGGTTTTCCTTAAATCTTTGTGTTGCTTCACCAATTAAAATAACATTTTTAACACATTGCTTAACTTTTTCGCAAAGACCTGATAAATCAGTCATTTTGTCACGACCGCCCATTATCAGAGTAACGTCTTTGTCAGGAAAAGCTTTCAATGCAACTATTGTAGCTTCCGTAGTCGTTGATTTTGAATCATTGTAAAACTTATGACGACCGTCATCGCCGCAAAATTCTATTCTATGTTCAACAGCTTGAAAAGACATAATTTTTTCTTTTATTTTTTCATTTTCAACACCGCATAATTTTGCTACAATTACAGCTGTCATTACATTTTGAACATTATGTTCACCAACAAGAGGAATTTCATCAACGGCAATAATTTCTTCCGCCTCACCTTTTCTTTTAAACATAACTTTACCGTCTTTTACAAAACAGCAATTTTTATCACATTCTTTTGCAAAAATAAATTTCTCAAGCGGATATTTTTCCGCAAATGCGGCAACTTTTGAATCTGCTCCGTTAAATATCGCAAATGTCGGAGCTTTATCCAAAGAAAACAATTTTGCCTTAGCATTAAAATAATTATCAAGTCCGTTATGCCAATCAATATGGTTTTCCGACCAATTCAAGAAGCAGGCAATGAAAGGTTTTAACGAAGGTGAAAGTTCACATTGATAAGAACTCATTTCGCAAACAAGAAAATCATGTTTTTTATCAAGCAAAGTAGTCGGAGGAACACCAATGTTTCCGCAAACAGGAGCATCAAAATCATCAGACAGTAAATGTCCGATTAATGTTGTCGTTGTTGTTTTTCCGTTAGTGCCTGTTATCGCAATAAATGCAGATTCGGTTTCGTCAAAAGCAAGTTGTACTTCACCTGTATAAGGAATATTTTTTTCTTTCAGTTTTTTATAAATATCTTTTTGAGGAGAAATACCGGGACTCATAACCGCAAGGTAAGCACCGTCAATAAATTCATCACTGTGACCTCCGGTTTCAACCTTAATACCCTGCTTTTCCAAGCGTTCAATTAATTCTTTATCTTTGTCTTCTGCCTGTTTAAATTCACTTAGCCAACAATCCGCACCTTTTGAATTCAGGTATTCAGCAGCAGCAACACCGCTTTTTGAAAGACCGCATATAAAAATTTTTTTATCAAACCATTTTCTTTTCATAACTACCTCGTTAAAAACCAAAATCCATAAACTGCCGCACCCGAAAGAATTATTGTTATTAACGTAAACACTGCAACAATTTTTGTTTCTTTCCACCCGCAGAGTTCAAAATGATGATGAATTGGCGACATTTTAAATACTCTATTACCTGTAAGTTTAAAACTTGTAACTTGAATTATTACGGATAAAGTTTCACACATATATATAAAACCTATCGGTATCAGCCAAAGTTCAAATTTTCCCATAACGGCAATTGTACCAAGAACTCCGCCCAATGCAAGAGAACCTGTATCGCCCATAAAAACTTTAGCAGGATACTTATTAAAATACAAAAATCCGAGACAAGAACCAGCAATTGCAGCAGAAACAATTGCAATATCTATATTTCCGCTTAAAATTGCGAGTATAGTACAAGCAGCCATAGAAACAGAAACATTTGATGCGGCTAAACCATCCAAACCGTCCGTAAGATTTACCGCATTAGAGACTCCCACTATCAAAAAAATTGCAAAAAATGGATAAAGCCAACCAAAATCAAAACTTATAGAGCCGACCGCAATATTTGTTTCTTTTGTAACTGTCATATAAAGTGCAGGCAGTAAGGCAATCGCAATTTGTAAAAACAATTTTGCTCTCGGAGTAAGACCTTCATTATGATGATTTTTTATCTTCAAAATATCATCCATTAAACCTGCAAGCATATAGAAAACAAACGTCATCAAAAGAAGACAAGCAATAGTTGTAAGTTCTTGAGCCATAACTAATGCAATAACAGCACCAATTAATGAAGAGCCAACAATAAAAATGCCTCCTGTTGTAGGTGTTCCGCTCTTTTTGGCATGAGATTCAGGTGCACAATCTCTAATTTCCTGACCGAACATTTTCTTTTTCAAAAAATCAATATAAACAACTCCTGACAATAAAGCCAGTATTATTGCGACAAGTGCCGCAACGATTATTAACGACATATTTTATTAAGTTCCTCCGTTATATCTTCAAATTTCATGCTTCTTGATGCTTTCAGCAATATATAAGCACCATCTTTATAATTGTCCGCAATATAATTTGCAAGCAATTTTTTATCTTCAAAATGTTCTACTTTAGCATTTGCGGGATTAATATTTTTGGATAATTCTCCACATGTTAAAAGAATATCAAAATCAAATTGACTAATAAATTCTCCAGTTTCTATATGGTATTTGACCGCAAGTTCTCCAAGTTCTCCCATATCACCAAGTACAAGAATTTTTGTACCTTTATACAATTCCAAAAAAGTTTTTACAGCCGCCTTAACCGAGTCTGGATTAGAATTATAGCAATCATTTATAACTTTAAAGTTACCAATTTCTTGAAGCTGCCATCTTTTTTCAATTTGTTTAAAATTTTTCAATCCTTCCGCAATTTCTAAAGGAGTCAAGCCGAAAAACAACGCCGTTTCTATTACAAGGCAAGCATTTTGAACATTATGTACTCCTTCAGCAGAAAGGAAATAATTATTTTCTTTGTATAAAAATTCGGTACCGCTTTCAGAAGAATTCAAAATTTCTATATCATCAAAATTTACATATTTCTTTTCACCATCAAAATTATTAAATTGTCTGATTAACTTATCCTCAGGAGCAACAAAGATTCCGTTTTTATCTAAATATTTAACAATTTCGCATTTTGCTTTTGCAATATTTTCAACAGAACCTAAACGTCCGATATGAGCTGTACCGACATTTGTAATTATTGCAGCATCAGGTTTTGTATATTTTGAAAGAAGTTCAATTTCTCCTAAACCTCTCATTCCGCCTTCTGCAACCAAAACCTCTGTATTTTCAGGCATAGATAAAAATGTTTGGCACAAACCTATTTCATTATTATGATTTAATTTCGTTTTATGAGTATTAAATTTAACCGACATAACAGCGGTCATCATTTCCTTGACCGTTGTTTTTCCGCTGCTTCCCGTAATCAATATGGTTTTAGGCTTAATTTTATTTTTATAATATTCAGCAATCTGTAAATATGCCGTTTTTGTATTTTCAACAAGCAAAATTATATCCGCATCAAGATTAATATCATCGGCACTTTCCGTAAAATATCCCGAAGCACCTGCATCAAGAGCTTTTTGAATAAAATCAAATCCGTTAAAGTTTTCACCCTTCAACGGCAGGTATATCATACCTTGCCCTATTGTTCTTGTATCGGTAGAGATTATTAAATCTTCTTCGGATTCATTTACTATTATTGGTTTTGCACCGGTTGCATTTATTAAATCTTCAAGTGAAAAAGTCATCTTTTATCCCCATTAAAGCATATTAAAGCTCTAAAGAGATTTTACCATATTCTTTAAGATTGGTTAATTATGTTAAATAATGTATTAATTTCGTCACAAAGCTTATTATCTCGAGCCATATTTTCCTTGACTTCAGTATAAGAATACATTATCGTAGAATGCTTTCTGTTTCCAAGAGCCGCACCAATAGACTGCCAGCTTTCTCCCGTAAGCTCTCTTGCCGCATAAACAGCAGCTTTCCTTGCGTAAGCAATTGCAGCAACTCTTGAACTTCCAACAATATCTTCAGATTTAATTCCAAAAAACTCAGAAGTTTTTTGCACAACAAAATCAATAGTTATTTTTTTACCCAAAGCTTCGTAATTAATTGCTTTCTTAACAATTTCAAGAGAGGGTTCTTCTCCATATATTGAACAATATGCACAAACTTTGTTATATGCACCTTCAAGTTCTCGAATATTATTTTTATAAACACTCGCAAGAAACTCAATAACTTCAAGACTAAAACCGACTTGTCCTTCTTTATCTATCAGTTGTTTTAAAATAGCCATTCTGGTTTCAAGGTCAGGAACACCAATATCAGCCATTAATCCCCATTCAAATCTGGTTTTCAATCTGTCTGAAATACCTTTAATCTCCGAAGGAACTCTATCACTTGTCAAAACAATTTGTCTGCCTGCTTGGTGCAACGCATCGAATATATTGAAAAGTTCCTCCTCCATTCTTGCTTTACCTGCAACAAATTGAATATCATCTATAAGCAAAACATCAACAGAACGGTATTTTTGGCGAAATTTCGTCATTCTTTTATTTTTTTCCGCACCTTTAGTAAACGTATCTTTTTCAACACCGTGATAAAGATTTTCCAATAAATCGTTTAAAAATTCCTCGGTAGTAACATATCTGACTTTTAATTTTCGTTTCGCAAGTACGTAATTTCCGATTGCCTGCATCAAATGGGTTTTACCAAGACCAGAACCGCCATATATAAACAAAGGATTAAATTTCCCTTTACCCTCCGCAACTCCGAGAGCAGCCCCAAAAGCAAGTTTATTGTAACTTCCGACAACAAAATTATCAAATTGGTACTTAGTATTTAAATGGCAATCCGAAAGCATTTGTTTTAAGCCGTCATATTTGCTTTCCGCAAACTCGGTTACTGTTTTTTTCTGTTCTTCTTTTTTTACCCTTTTTTGAGCTTTTTCAAAATTTTCAGCCAAATTCTTATCTTGAATAATTTCAAAATTAACAGGTTCTCTAAAAACTTTCGTTAATGCCGCCGTGATTATATTCCCGTAAGATTGCTTAAGAGTAACTGCCGTAAAAGAATGCGGAGAAAAAAGAGTAAGTTTATTATCTTCATAAGAAGACGGCACAAGAGGAAGAACCCAGGTGTTATAAGATTCACCCGGGATTTCTTCTTTTAATATTTCAAGAACTTTTGTCCATTTTTCATTAAGATTCAACATTTTTCAAAATTAATTTTTATGCAATCTTGCAGTAGATTTCAAATGCAATTCACGAAGCTGCTCTTCGGTAACTTCAGCAGGTGCGTCCGTCATAAGGCATTTAGCCGCTGAATTTTTCGGGAAGGCAATTACATCACGAATAGAATCGGTTTTTGCCATAAGAGCAATTAATCTGTCTAAACCTATTGCCAAACCTGCATGCGGAGGTGTTCCGTATTTAAATGCATTTACAAGGAAGCTGAATTTCTTTTGAATATCTTCTTCGCTTAAGCCTAATGCCTTGAATACTCTTTCTTGAATATCACCTCTGTGAATTCTGACACTGCCGCCGCCAAGTTCTGTTCCGTTGTAAACAATATCATAAGCTATCGAACGGCAATGACCTTTATCCGTTTCTAATTTGTCCAAATCCTCAGGATTAGGCATTGTGAACGGATGGTGCATTGACATAAAGCGTCCTTCCTCCTCACTCCATTCAAACATCGGGAAATCAACAACCCATAAAACAGCATGGTCGTCAGGGTTAATAAGATTTAATTTTTTACCGAAATGAAGTCTGAATCTACCCATTGCATCATAAGCAACTTTCGGCTTATCCGCAACAAAAAATACTGCATCTCCGTCTTTTGCTTTTGCTCGTTCTTTAATTTGTTCCAATTGACCTTCTTTTAAGAATTTCAAAACAGGTGACTTAGCTGTACCGTCAGCATTAAAGATAATATTTGCAAGACCTTTAGCACCATAGGAAAGAACAAGCGGTCTTAAATCATCAATTTCTTTACGTGAATATGAAGCAGCCCCCGGAATTGTAATACCTTTAATGATACCGCCGTTATCAAGGATTTCTTTCATTGCCGTAAAATCAGATTCGGCAAGAATATCTCCCAAATCAAATAATTCTAAACCAAAACGAGTATCGGGCTTATCACTTCCATATCTGTCCATAGCCTGCTGCCATGTCAATCTCGGAAATTTTTCGGGAAGTTCAACATTGATAACCTTAAATGCCTCTTTTGTCAAACCTTCAACAAATTCAATAACATCTTCCTGTCCGACAAACGACATCTCAAGGTCAACCTGCGTAAATTCAGGTTGTCTGTCAGCACGCAAATCTTCATCTCTAAAACATTTTGCTATTTGATAATAACGTTCCATTCCGCCAACCATAAGAAGCTGCTTAAAAATTTGCGGTGACTGCGGTAATGCATAACATTTACCTTCGTGTACTCTGCTCGGAACAAGATAATCTCTTGCACCCTCAGGAGTTGTATTAATCAAAACAGGTGTTTCAATTTCCGTAAAATAGTTATTGTTAAAATAATTTCTCATTGCAGTTACGACTTTGTGACGTAAAATCAACTTGTCATGCATTTCTTGACGTCTTAAATCCAAATATCTGTATTTCAAACGAATATCTTCACCAACTGTTTCATCTGCAAGAGGAAACGGAAGTACATCTGATTTAGCAAGAATTTCAATTGCATCAGGATACATTTCAACTTCTCCTGTCGGAAGTTTCGGATTATAAGTTTCATCAGGTCTTTTGGTAATTTCACCTTCTATTTGAACAACAAATTCATCTCTTAAACTTTTAATAGTCTGATACACGGAAGGATTTTTTTCGGGGTCTGCAACAAATTGGAAAAATCCCGATTTATCTCTCAATTCCACAAAAATAATTCCGCCTAAATCTCTTACCGTCGAAACCCAGCCGGCTAATTTGACACGTCTGCCAAGGTCTTTTGCTCTTAAATCCCCGCAAAAATCAGATTTCATAGATGTTATTGTCATATTTTTTCACCTTATTACTATTCAATTGCCATAATTATAATAACAAAAAAAGCATTAAATCAAGAAGCATTCACAAACAAGAAAGATATCCTTTCCTTTGCTTTTTCAAGCTGCTAACCGATTTTAATCAACTAATATCAACTAAAAAAATACTGTCATTTATTAAGAAGTATAAGAATTTAGCAATGTGGTTGAAGTTCCGTCAGTATTTGGATTTGAGCCACAAAAGTCGAGTTTAAGAATTTTTCATTTTTCTTCACTTTTCTTCACTTTTTGTTTCAGAAAAAGTAAGCCTTTTTTCCTTGTGTTTACTATTTATTACCGATTCAAATTTTTTATAATATTAAAATTCTTAATAATTCTTTTTTGTTTCGTAAATTTTTTAAAATTCTGTTTTTTAATTTTTTAAATTAAATTTAAATGCTTTTTAAAAATTCTTTTAAAAAAGTTTTGGTATGCTAATAAATATGGCTTTTAAATCGTTTAAAAAATCATTTTTAAATTACTTTAAAAATTAAAACCTCATATTTTTTATATATTTTTGATATTTTAAAAGTTGCGATAAAGTTGGGCAAAGTTGCGACAAGTTGCGACAAAGTTACGACACTATTTGTTTAATAAAAATATATACAATTTATATATTTTTATACTTTAACAACCCTTAAAATAAACTATTGCTAATGCGTTTTTATAAATGCCCATAGCTTCTTTTGTTTCAGGATGCACAAATCTTAACCCTTTTCTCAAGAATCTTATTTGAACATTCTTACGGATTGCAAAACCTGTTTCAAAAATATAATCGTGCCAATATTTTGTTTCTGTCCTTGCAGGTATCAGCATCACCGTAGAATGACCTATTATTTGTTCGTGATAGGCTTTTTTAATCCACTTTTCACAATATTTATATGGTGGATTACACCAATTGAAATCTTGCCATTCCATTTTCAATCCGTCATATTTAGGATAAATGAAATGCTGTTTTGCAGGAATATTTTTTTGAGAGCAACAAGTGTCGAGGTCAAATTCTTCTCTATTATAGTAAGACAATACCTGCTTGATAAAATCTTCAGGTGTTAAATAATCTTGTCTATCTGCATCATATTTATATTTCATAATATCCTTTATTGCAAGAAAACAGCTCCATTAGGAGCTGAATGTGTAATGTGTGACTGTCAAAGAATCTCTTATTTATGGGAGTAAATTAATGGCAATGATGATTGTCTTTCATCCGGTGTTTGAATTTTGTTTTCAGACAGAATTTTACGGACTTGCAATTCCGGAATAGCAAATCTTCTTGAAATTTTCCTGATTGAAGCCATACT
>JBJEGL010000087.1:0-3146 GCA_051875035.1 Candidatus Gastranaerophilaceae bacterium
ATGGTTTCGATAATATTGTCGTTATTTGCATTATTGCTCATAATTGCCTACTTTCTGTCTAAATATTGTTGTAATATTATACAAGCACTTTCTGTATCAACAAGTCCTTTGTTTTTTGTATATTTTTTTCCGACTGCCGCAAGGTTTTGTTCTGCTTGTTTGCTTGTCAGTCTTTCATCTTCAAAAATGATTTTATATTCATTTTCAAAATTTTTTGCAAAATTCATGCAATCTTCTGCCTGTGTGCCGATAGTTCCTTTCATGTGTTTAGGTAGTCCGACAACAATAGTTTCTACTTTATAATTTTGACAGAGTTTTTTTATTGTGTCAATTGCCTTATTTTCGGGAACTCTGCTTATAGCGGGAATTGGTGTTGCAATAATTCCGAGAGCATCACTTACGGCTATACCTATTCTTTTTGTTCCGACGTCAAGTGCAAGTGTTCTCATTCTTCCACCCATTTTTCTTCAATTTTAGTTATAATTGTTTCAACTGTTTTCAAATCTATTTCTTTAGCTTTTGGTTCTTTTCTTCTAAAAATATTGGTAGGAAATTTAAATTCTTTATGCATCTGTTTAAGGTCAAAAAAGTATGAATATATACTTTTTTTGATAATTTCTTCTTGTAAATGTTTTCTAAGTTCGTCATTAAAAAGTATCGAATATAGAATTTTTGCGTAGTCCGTAAAATCGGTATATCCGAACAGAAAACACGTAGTTAAAATATTCTGTTTTAACAGACTTTCTGTTTGTTCTGTCCATATTTCATCAAAAAATTTTGAAACTTTTTCTTCAATATATTCAAAAGTTAAAACCTCTTGATTAACAAAATCGTCAATCATTGTTTTAAATTCAGCATTATCTTTTATTGTAAAAAACCATTTATCAAGATAATTAGTGGTATAAAGAATATTTACAATTTTTTGGTTAAGTTCAATTGGAGTTATATTTTCTTTTACCCAATCTTCTTCTGATTGCTGCATAGGTTCTATGTCGCACATCAGCATAGACCAGCAAATAAATTCATAACGCATTGTTTCTTTACGTTTTTTTGTTAAGGCAAGTGCGTCATCAAGAAGTTTTTTACAATATTGCGGAGAAACTTCAAATCTTATTTCATCTTGTGAAAATCTTAATGCAATACGTTCAAATTCTTGTTCGGATAAATTAAAAAATCCGAAAGAATCAACAATACCGTATAATTTGCTAACAACAAGAGAAAACATCATTAATGTGCCGTCTTCTCGTTTTCTTGAGAATAAGAAACCTTGATTATAATGTCCGTCAGGAACTGCTGTATAGCATTTATATGGTGTTGAAGCGGACATAATATTTTTATAAAAATTGTCTGCAGTTTCTTTAGTTGCTCCTGCAAGTTTTAACATATTTAAACTTTTTTTGCAGGCAGTTCTGACAGTATCACTTTTAGTGATTTCATGCAAAAAACAAAGAGCATCAATTGCTAAAGGAGATTTTGTTTCTCCTAATATGCTAATTGTTTTTAATAAGGCATTTTCCGGAAAATCAGAATATAAAACAGGTGCAAGTATGTTTGCAAGGTTATTACCGGTATAATCTTCTGCAAGAGAGTCTATTAAAAGAGTTTTGTCTTCTGCCTGAAGAGCTTCTAAAAAATCTAAAAAATCTATTTGTGTTTCAGGATTAACAACAGCGTGTTCAAGAAGTTTTTCCGTATCGTAATTTATAATAGATTCTGCATCTTCTAAATAATCAAAAAATTCTTGGTAATCTATATTTTTGCCGGTTGTTTTCATAATCTGTATTAACTGATATTTGAGCATATCAGGTTCGTTTGGTGATTTTAGAATTTGCATTGCTTTTTCTTCAAATAAATCTTTTGGGATAAATTCTATAGTCATAGCACGCAAAATATCCGTGTATTTGTCGTCATTTTTTTTAGACAATTCTTTACAAAGAATTTCAAAAAATGTTTCAAAATCCTCAATATCACGCAAACAGTTTGTTTTATCAATAAAACTATCGTATGCAAGCCTTGAATCCGCTTTCAAATCAGCAAGAACCGGTAATATTTTTGCCCTTATTTGCAATTTGTTTAAAGCCATTATCTAACCTTATTCCAAAAACTGTCTAAAATAGCTTGTGCTTCACCCGACGGCATTTTATCTTCCATTATTAAATATTGAACCGCAATCATTGCACATTCGGAGCAAATATTAACTCCCGGACCTTGAACCATTTTTAAAACCTGCGTATTCGGTCTGCCGCAAAAACTGCAATATACAGGTTCAAAGGTTTTATTTTGTTGTTCTCCTTTTTCGGATTGAACTTTTTTGTCCCTTTTTCCCGATAATGAAACTATTTTTTCTTCGTCGCTCATATTTATTCCTGTTTTATTTCTTAAATTATTGTATCGTAAATTTAATACTATTGCAAAATTTTTTGAAATTATATAAAATTGAAAAAAATCAAGGAGATTTGTATATATGCGTAAGACATTATTAGTTATAACAATATTAGGTGTTTCGCTGGTTTCTACGGCTTGTATAAATAAATTTGCAGTTCAGGAACTTAACAATAATGCACAACAATTGATGCAATCAGGTAACATTGAGGGTGCTATTGCAAGGCTTGAATCAAGTATTGATTTGGATGAAACAGTTTTTGAAACGCATTATAACTTAGCTGTTGCGTATATTCAATCTAAAAAATATGATTTAGCTTTGAAATCTCTTGATAAGGTAAAGGAACTCAACCCCGATTTTGCAGAAACATACCATTCAATTGCTGTTGCAAATGAGGAAAAAGCTTATGAACTTATAAATGGAAAAGACGAAGATAACGGAAGCGAGAGTAGTCAAGAACAATCGATGCAGCAAAAAGAATTAAGTGAAAGTGATAAAAATTCTGTATGTAATTATATTGCGGCTGCTATAGATAACTATAATATATACTTAACGAAGAAATCCGATGCTTCAGACAAAGATAAAGTCAATGCTGAAATTGAGCGTTTGAACGGAGAATTAAAAAAATATTCTGAAAATACTGCCGAGTTGGAAGAAAACGGTAATATTCAATAATAATGTTCGGCTGTAGTGAAAGAGTTGCCTTTTATATAGGAAATTATCCCGTAATGAAGTACGGAATTACAATGGGTATTGCTATTGC
>JBJEGL010000088.1:0-3122 GCA_051875035.1 Candidatus Gastranaerophilaceae bacterium
CTGTATTCAATAACGGGTTTTGGTCTTCTCTCGGAATTATTTTGCGGGAAAGTTTTTTTATTTCGCTATTTTCCTGTGAAATAAAATAAGAAGGCATTATTCCGAAATTTTCCCGACCGGCAGAATCGTATTGCGAAAAATACGCGAACACTTTTTCTTCACAACAAAGCAAAAGCTTCCTCAAAACACGTGCGTTTTTTTCTCTTGAAAGCCGTATATTGTCTTCAAAAGTAAACTCCTTGTCTTTCCATTCGGCATTAAAAACCCATGCGTTATAAAGAACTCCTATGTCCCTCATTGTCCATAAATCACTTGATATATCAAGCCAAATTTGATATTTGCGTTTTATTTCAAAATCAATAACTTTTTGCGGAGTGGAAACAATTATTGCGTTATTGTCTATTTCTTCTGCAACAGAAGGGTTTTCACTGATTATTCCGTTTTCAAACTGCAAAATTATATTCCTGTTGATTCTCCTGTCTAAAACTCCGAATGCATTTTCAAAGCTGCGAATTTCTTTCAACAAAAAATCAAATTTTTTAATATCTCTTTTTGATACTCCAAATTGTGAAAAATATTTAAAGAAATCGATAAGTTCTTTTGATAAAGAAGATTTATCACATTTCTGTACAAATTCCGTAAAATTATTATATTTTGATTGATATCCCGCATGATTAAAATCGTATTCCGTAAATCTTTTTTCTTCAATACATTTTGAAACAAGACCGTTAGAATACTTTTGGGGTATTTTTAATACGTCATAAAAGAAACATTTCAGCTCAAATTTTTCGAGTTTAATATCCAAATCGGAATTTATCATTTTTAAAAATGTAAATGCATTCCTTAAAATTTTTACATCTTTAGGTTTTTCGCTGCCGCTGATTATTTGTATTCTATGCCCTTTGCAAAACGATTTAAGCATATCGTCCGCAATCGGAGTAATAATTAATATGTCTGATAATTTAACCCCGTTCTTGAGGAGCATATCAACTTTACTAAAAGCTTCGTCAAGCATATCCAAACGCTTAACGTAAGAATATAACTCAAAATTTTTTAACAAAGATTTTTTTTCTGTCAAAATATTTTTATACAATAATTCCGCATTTTCGGAAGGAATATCTTTTTTCTCTATCAAAACAGGCTTTTCTGATTTTTCAAACTCATAAACGGAGGTTTTATAAGCACTTAGATATCCGCATCTTGAAGCCCCGTTTCTGTCGTATGCAATGAACCAATCCTTTAAATGCGGCTGCAATTCTTTAATAAAATTAAGTTCCGCATAAGTTATCTCATCTGCATCATCAATAAATAAATATTTGATTTTACTAAAATAATCAGTATTCTTAACTATATAAGGCAATATGGAAAGTTGCCTTAAATAATCGAAACTCCGTAATTTTAAACTTAAACGCCTAAATCTGTCATAAGTTTTTTGGGCATCTTCATAAAAAGTTTCGTTTAAAATTGCCGACTTTCTGTAAATTTCTTCTTCTGACAGATTATTTAAAACACTCAACTGAATACGTTTAAATAATTGATGAAGAAGATTTGTTTTTGAAAAATAGTCACGAAAACTGTCTTTTGAAATACTATCGGATAAAAGCATTCTGGATAATTCCAGTCCGCATAAATTAGGAATAATCGCTGTTTCTCCGAAATTAATTGAATTTTCAACATCTGCCCAATTGTCATTTACCGCATTGTAACAAAGTCCGTAAAATGTTTGGATATTGTGCTTTCCTGCATGCGGGATTGTAATTCCGGACTCAACCGCTTTAATAAATTGCTGCTTTTTGTATGAATTTAAAGATAAAACTAAAATTTCATCGGTATTTATACCGCTGTTAACAAGATTTATATACTCATTTTGCAGTATTTCGGACTTATTTGTTCTTAATGTCGCATTTATTAACATGACTAAATTCTAACACATTAAAGGCTTTTCGGTATATTATTATGACACAAATTTATATTAAGTATTGTTAAGACGAAATGATTGTAACATTTTCTTTTTAAAAAAATATAATCTCCAAAAGCTAATAATAAATGGCTATATAGCTATTTTAAATATTTTCAATTGTTAACAAAGTTTACAAAAGCACAGCATATAAAAATATTCATTTTAATATTTCTTAACAAAAGGATTGAAATCCGAAACACAATTTGATATATTAAGTATATACAGAGTATATATCCTAAAGATATAAAACAGTTGAGATGAACACGAAAAGACCCTGTCTTTGAGTGCAGTTTGTCTGCATTTCGGATGTTTATAGGGTTCAGAGTGAGCGTGCCGTTTATTTTTGAACGGCGAAATTTTCATGTGAGTAAAGAGCAGAAGTATTAATAAAAAGGAGAGAAGAATGATGAATTTGAACGGTAATGCAGTAGAAAATGCTCAAACCGGTGATTTTAACTTAAATGTATATGTTAATCAAATTTCAAAATACGGTTCATTGTCAGCAGAAGAGGAAAAAGCTCTTGCTAAGCTTGCAAAAGAGGGTTCTGCCGAAGCTAAATCAATTTTAACAAAATGTAATTTAAAATTAGTTGTAGCAATTGCAAAAAAGATGATTCATTCAGGAAATTTATCAATGGCTGATTTAATACAGGAAGGTAATCTTGGTTTAATGACAGCGGTTGACAAATTCAATTACAAACTCGGATACAGATTTTCGACGTATGCTTCCTGGTGGATAAAACAATATATGTTCAAAGCGGTATCAGAGCAGTCTCATGCAATGAGAATACCTGTTTACGTACAAGAAACCATTGCAAAATATACGAAAGTTAAATCTGAAATTGAAAAGGCAGAAAGCGGAATTGTTTCGACGGAAAGAGTTGCAAAGGCTATGAATATAGAAGCTGATAAAATTAATACATACTTAAATGCTTTTAATAAAATGCTTTCATTGGATGGAGATTTTGACGGTAACGGTCAAAATGACCTCTGCTTGAGTGAAATTATTGAAGATAAGAAGTCTTCAGCAAATCAAAGTGCGGAGTATAATAATTTATCGAAAGATATAAATATGCTTCTTAATACCTTAAAAGAAAGAGAAAGTGTAGTAATTAAGAAGAGATTCGGGTTATGTGACGAACAAAAACAAACCCTTGAAGAA
>JBJEGL010000089.1:0-11612 GCA_051875035.1 Candidatus Gastranaerophilaceae bacterium
AAAGCATACAGCAGCTGAGTTTTATGAAAAACTTTTGAAACTTGAGCCAAAAAATGAAAATGCACTTATTAAGTCAGGTGATTTTTACTATGATATGGGAGAATATCAAGAAGCTTCAAAATATTACGAAAGAGCTGCGGAAATTTCTCATATGTCTGAAACTTTTTTAAAGGCAGGCAAATGTTTTGAAAAGCTTCGTCGTGAAAAAATTGCAAAAGAGTATTATCAAAAATATCTTGAAAAAGCTCCAATTGGAAAAAGTGCAGAAGTTGAAATAATTAAAGAAAAATTATCAAAAATGTCTGATAAAGATGATATTGCCGAAGAAGAAGGATTTTTAGAAAAAATTCTTGGTTTTTTCTCAAAAAAATAGAAATTTTAAAAACAGAAAAATTGTGAAACAATTTAAAATCAAATTGCGATTTTAAACTGTTTTATTAAGTTCTAAAAGTTCATTGATAATTTCAACGCAATCACTTATCATTTTACAGCAATGCTGTTTTCTTTCTGGTGAACTCATTATGAAACCTGCCGTTAAAACTTTACAACAAGTAACTTTATTTTTTTCTTTAAACATTGCTATTGCACGTGCGGCAAGTTCACGAGCTTTTTGCCCGTTTCGTTCTTTATCGTCACGACCGTACATTGACCCTATAATAATCTGCATGCCTGCAATTGCACCGCAAACACATCCGGAGCTCATTCCTGCGGAAAACGGAGTTGCAAGAGGCAAAACACTTTCATGAACAAGTCCTTTATCAATTGCAGCTTTTACAACGGATTCCGAACAAGAGTATCCGTTCATAAAATATTCCAAAGCTCTTTCCATTTTACAATTCCTTATTTTGATAAAAATAACCGATTTTTCCAAAGGTTTTACAGTTACATGTTGTTTAACATATCAACTCTTCTTTGATGACGCCCGCCTTCAAACTCTGTTTCAAGCCAGGTACGGCAAATTTCTTCAGCCAAAAGTGAACCTATAATTCTTTCTCCAAGACAAAGAACATTGGCATTGTTATGAAGTCTTGAATATCTTGCGGATGTTGCCTCCGTACAAACGACGGCACGTATACCTTTTACTTTATTCGCAGCTATTGAAACGCCAACACCAGAACCGCAGCAAATTATACCTTTTTCCACTTCTCCGGAAACAACTGCATCTGCAACTTTTTTGGCAAAAATCGGATAATCAACGGATTCGTTTGAATATGTTCCGTAATCTTCAACATCATAATCCTTTTTTAAAACTTCAATAAGTTTATTCTTTAAATTTATACCGCCATGGTCACAGCCAAATCCGATTTTTATTTTTTCTGCCATTTTTTTACTCCGTCTTTTATACTCAAATTATAATACCATTTTTGGTTTATCCTTCATAGTATAGTTAACAAAACTTAATGTTTTTTATAAAAAAAGCAATTTCCAGTAAAAAAAAGACTTTATATAAATGCAGGTTGGCTTGTATGAGTCAATTCCTCGAAAACAAAATCTCATGTGTAACAGTGAAAAAGGCAGACAGCCTTAGATACAAGTGTATTTGTAAAAGTGTGTGAATTTAGACCGTATAGACGGTCTTTTTTATTGCAGGTATTCAAATACAGAGAAAGTATTGTAAAATAATAATATGTTATACAATTTTTTAAGTGATGAAATGGGCTCATTTATGTCTGCAAAAATTGATGCAGGCAATTTTATGCTGTCCAGAACACCGTCGTATGACTCGGTTAAAGCATCATTTCCGATAACATTATCAAATAGAGAAGAAGAAGTTTTGGAGCATGATTTTGAAACTTTTTCAAAAATGATGTCTTTTTTAAGTGGTAGTTTAAATATATTTATTCTTCACGGCTTTATGGGAAGCGGCAAATCCGTAATAACCAATTTGGTGTCTAAAGTAACAGACGAATCGGTTTTAATATTTAAAATACATTGTTTTGAATCAACAAATCTTGATGATGTTTTATTATCTATTCATACAGCATTTGTTAATTTTCATAACGAAAAAAAGATAATTTTACCCAAAATAGACTCGACTGTTTTTGCAGAAAGGATAAATGCATATATAAAAAGCGGCAACAGACCTATGCTTTTTATTTTTGATTCTGTTGAATCCGAAAAATATCCTATGCAGGCGGATATAGTTAATTTTATTAAACACATTGCACAGATTGACAGGATAAAAGTTATAATAACTTCGAGAAACTTGACATCAAACGACATGCCGAGTGACTCAACGACGAATTTTGCTGTTATTAAATTATATGGCAAAGAAGAATTCATAAAACTTTTGAATAAGAATGAAATTCAGGCAAAAGATGATATTTATGAAAAAGTTTTTGTTGCAACTAAAGGACATTATCTTTATATTTCACTTTTAATTAACGTTATAACGCTGTTAAACCTTTCTCTTGCAAGTATTTACAATGATTTTTCCAAACAAAATATGATAATTTTCAACTTTTTAATTTCAAAAGTTTTAACATTAATTCCGGAAAAATTTTTAAAAACCTTGTGGTTTTTAGCATTAATCAGAACAGGAGTCAGTGAAAATTTCTTAATCACACAAAAAATTGCCACGAAAGATGAGCTGGAATATCTTGAAGGCAGAATGTTAATATGCCGAGAAAATGCTAATATTTATATGAAAGATTATGTAAAAAACAGCCTTTTGGGAACAATTAACGCCCAATCCAAAAAAGATATTCATAACTATCTTCATGAACTGTACGAATCACAATTACCGAAAAAGCCCGCCGAACGTGATTTAATTATTTCAAGAAGCACAATGAGGCGAGAATCAGCATACCATAAAGAAATTGCCGAAAACACAGTAGTTCCGCAAGCCCCCGTACAAACTAAACAGGGAATTGACTATAACTATTTGAGTTATGCAAAAGGCAATAAAAATGACTGGAATTTTGCAGAATCATCAATTGCTCCCAAGCAGCAGCGAACTATAAAACCTGCCCCGAGAGGAATGGAAACAAGAATTCGCAACAATATGAGAGCGAAAAAATTTGAACTTACAAATGAAGAACTCTCACTTCTTAATAAATTAAACTTGAATGTTCCGAAATCGGAATTAATCAAAGCAGACAGAGAAGAAAACAGAAATAATTTTCAAGCGAATATGCAGCAGGGGCTTTCTTCGATTTCAAGCATACATAATATCAGAAAACATCAAAACAACAATATTTCTCAGGATAATATCGAACAAAACCAAACGCAAGAACACATTGAAACTCTTGCGGACGTTATGAATGCGGCAAGTATTGCGGAACAAAATTTTGAATATGAAAATGCTCTTTTAATATATAGGAAAGCATACAATATGACCGAATCAGCAGGATATAATGAAGCAAAACCGATAATTATGATGCAGACGGCATATTGTCACAGAAAAATGCAAAATACTGATGAAGCAATTCGTTGTTTTGAAATAGCTTACCGTTTATACAGCAATATAAATCAAGATAAAGCAAATGCCGCTTTATTTAATATGGCGGAAATTTATTCGGAAACATATAACTACGAACAAGCAAAGGCAATGTATGAAAAAATTCTGCTTACGGAACAATTTACCGATTTAACCTTTAAAATAAGAGTTTTATTAAATCTTGCGGAAATTGAGAATAATAAATCCAATATAGAAAAGGCTTTCTCGTATTATTCTTCGGCATTAAATGCAGCAGAACAAACAGGAGATAAAAAATTAATCAGTGAATGCTGCTTTAAATTCGGGCTGGCATGTGATGATGCGGGCAATGTCGACCAAGCTTTCAAATATTACGCAAAGTGCGTTCAAACATCAAACGATTATAATATTAATTCTTTTGTATCCTCGGCTTATTCAAATATAGCAGGCATTTACGAAGACCAAAATCTTACGGATAAAGCTGCAAAATATTATGAAGAAGCAATTAAAGCCGACGAAGCACAAAATAATTGGGACGGATTATATTTTGCATACTCAAAACTTGCAGCAATATATCAAACAAAATCTTTGACAATTGCTATTGATTTTTCATTCAAAGCATTAAATGCGGCGAAAAATCTTAAAGACAATGTTTATATTGCTTCAACATATATTCAAATCGGAGATTATTATTATCAGGCAAATTCCAATGAAAATGCCCTTAAATCATATCTGCTCGCAAAAGCTATTCTGATTAAACAACCAAATCCGGAAAACGTAAGAAAAATAGATGTCCGAATTAATGACATGAAAGCAAGGCTCGGAAATGCTAAATTTAATGAGCTTGTATCGGAGTTTCAAAGCTGATTATGAATAAATTAATCCAATTCACGGAATTATTTAAGCAATATAACGAACATACAAATCTTATGAGTAAAAATGATGTCGAAAAACTCGAAGAAAAACATATTCCCGATTGTTTAAATATAAATAAATTTTTTGAAAAATATACATATCCTAAAAATCTTTTAGATATAGGAACAGGCGGCGGTTTTCCTTCTATTCCCGTTGCATTGAAATTTCCTGAGATAGAAGTCTATGCAATGGATTCGATTAATAAAAAGATTAACTTTATCAGGGAAATCAAAAATAAACTTAATGTTGAAAATTTAATTCCGATTTGTTCAAGAATTGAAGATTTTGACAAAAAGGAGTTTTTTGAAGCGGCTACAACCCGTGCAGTTGCAAGTTTATCAACTATTTTGGAATATTCGGCACCATTTGTAAAAATAAACGGATATATAATTGCTTATAAAGCCAAAACAGCAGAAGAAGAACTTGAAGAAGCACAAAAATCAATGAAAATCCTCGGTGTAAAATACATAGATAAAATAGATTATAAAATATCTGATGACTATGAAAGATGCCTGTTGATATTTCAAAAAATTAAACACACCCCGAATACATATCCGAGAAAAAATAACCTCGCAAGAAAAAATCCGTTATAATCCCTTTATAAAAATTTTAGAAATTTGCATTTTACACCATATTTTATAAAGCCTGCTTGACATATACAGGAACTTTATTTTGAGATATATTACTTCAATACATCAATAACCTTGATGAACGTTTTATTCTCTCTGTTCAAATATTTCTCAAGAGGAACTTGCTTTTAAAATTAGTAGTGCAAGAAATTATATTGTATGTATTGAACGAGGTGAAAAATTTCCAAGTGTTTCAATGCTTTTTGATATTACTTCTGCTTTAAATTGCAAAATGGGTGATATATTCAAAAATAATTATATCTTCAAACTATTTAATTTTAACAGTTGCACCTGCTGCTTCAAGTTTCTTTTTAATTTCTTCAGCTTCCTCTTTCTTGATACCTTCCTTAATAGCTTTAGGAGCTGCATCAATTAAATTCTTTGCTTCTTTTATATCAAAACCCGTAATTTCTCTAACTTCTTTTAAAACAGCTATTTTATTTGCTCCGATTGAAACTAAAATTACACTAACTCCTGATTTGCCGTTTGTCGGTGTTTCGTCATTAATATTTTCATCATATTCTTTTATTTCTTTGTTCTCATTGGGAAAATTGTCAATAAAAACACCATTACGTTTTTTCATTGAGTATTCATGTTGATGAACCCATCTTTCAAATAAACATAAAGACAGAATAAATATCCCAATGCAAGATGCGATTATAAGATATAAATATTGATGTCTTAAAATTGCGTTATGACAACCTAATACCAAACACACAATAAAGATAATTTGTAATATTTTTATAGAGAAAGAACGCAGATAATAACAAAATAAAAAAATACTTATAAACGGTTTTAGCAGAAAAAATATTATTTCTCTTAATAATCTTTTCATTCCTTAATTATTTCCTTTTGTTTCCACATTCGATAAAACAATATTATGTTTTATTAATGAAATATTTGTCAATATAACAGACTCATAAAAAAATACCGACTTTAATAGAAGAATCGGTATTTTTCATGAAGAAAATCTTCAAACTATTTAACTTCAACAGTTGCGCCTGCTGCTTCAAGTTTCTTTTTAATTTCTTCTGCTTCTTCTTTCTTGATGCCTTCTTTAATAGCTTTAGGAGCTGCATCAACTAAATCTTTAGCTTCTTTCAAACCAAGACCTGTGATAGCTCTAACTTCTTTAAGAACTGCGATTTTGTTAGCACCAGCTGATGTTAATACAACATTAACTTCAGTAGCTGCTTCTTCAGCCGGAGCTGCTGCTGCGGGAGCTGCTGCTACTGCTACAGGTGCTGCAGCTGATACGCCGAATTTTTCTTCCATAGCTTTAACTAATTCAGCTGCTTCGATTAATGTAAGTGCTTCTATTTTTTCTAAAATTTCTTCAACGTTGCTCATTTTATTTCTCCTTTAAAATTTAATTCTGAGTAATTAATTGATGTTAAGCGGCTATTAAGCTGCTTCTCCTTTTTGTTTCGCAACTGCATCGATTGCTCGTACCAAACTGCTCATTACAGCGTTTATGGCACCTGCGATACCTGTTGCCGGTGAATTTACGCAGCCAAGCATTTTTGCATAAAGTTCTTCTCTTGAAGGAATATCTGCAAGTGCTTTCGCTTGTTCGGCATCCAATAACTGACCGTCCAAACCTGCTGCAACAATAACACCTTTTTTCTTTTCTTTGATAAACTTAGCAAGAACTTTTGCCGGTGCTGCAGGATCTTCAAAACCAAACGCAACAGCGATAGGTCCTTTGAATGTTTCTGCGAGTACTTCGTATTCTGTTCCTTTAATAGCTAACTTTGCCAAAGTATTTTTTGTTACCATGTAGTCACCGCCTACTTTTTGCAATGCACGACGAAGGTATTGAATTTCTTCAACTGTCATTCCTTTGTATTCGGTAACAATGGCTACTTTTGCCTTTTCCATTTTTTCTTTTATGGAATCTGCTTTTTCTTGTTTAAAAGCTTTTGTTGCCATTTTTGCTCCTTTTTATTTTATCGACCTTTTTTCCTTCGTAAAATTCTCATAAAAAAATTTTACGAATGAAACCAATCGTAAAATCTCAATTTACAACTCTTGCGTAAGCAAAAATTATATTAAATTTTGATGTTACCTAACTTGGGTTTATCTTTTAAGGAACTCTTCAGGTTTTTAAGAAATAACATTTTAAACTTAAGCTTTATTTAAGACCTTTTTGGCATTTTTTGACATCTTTTTTGACGTCCTCTAATGCCCTTTCTGCCATTTCCTAAAACTTCGGAGCTTCCCCCAAATGTCTTTGGCTTCATGTTTATGTTATTTAAAACAAAATTAAAAATCAAGAGCAAGAAAGAAAAATGTCATACTGAATTTATTAACTAAAATTATTTTTATTTTTTATATAAGCTTGTACGATTGCTAAAATAAAGTTAAAATCTTTAGTTTGAAGTGATTTTGTATACTTTTTAAGTTCCTTTATAAAGTTTTCTTCATTAATATTACTTGGGTTAACCACACTAACATCAAAAATAGTCTCAATTTCAACATTAAGAGCATTTGCCACTTGTTTAATAGTTTTTAAAGTAGAAAAGCCTTGTCCTATTTCAAGTCTGGCAATGGTTGATATACTAACATCCGCAATTTCAGCCAAACGAGCCTGTGTAATTTTGTTTTCTTCTCTAATTCTTTTTACATTTTGACCAAGTTTTTGCAAGAAATTCATATAAAAAGTTTAGGATATATTATAGTAACTATAAATAGCAATATTTGCTATTAAACTTATTAAACATTGATATAAAAAGAGGTATGTTTTAATATATTTGTAATTTACATATAAACAAAGGAACAATTATGAAAAAATTTTTATTGCTTTTAATTCTTTTATCCCTTCCTGCGTTTGCTACAATCCCCATAGAAGTTTTAGAAGTCTATGATGACGATACAATTAAAGTCAAAGTTAATAACGGTAACGAATTTTTAATCCGGTTACAAGGAATAGATTGCTATGAAACGTCTAAAATTAATAGAGCTTATAAGCGAGCTTACTTAAATAAATTTGATATTGATGAAGTAGTTAAAAAAGGAAATAATACTAAAACTTATATAAATAACTTACACAAAAATTCAAATACTACTTCACTTGATTTTATGGGAATAGATGGCAGAGTATTAGGAATTGTTTACTTTGATGACTTAAATATAAACAAAGAATTATTAAAGAATAATGTTTGTATGCCTTATGAGTTTAATAAAAAATAAATTTTTATAGGTCAAGTTTGAGATTCATTGTTCTACTTAAGAATTAAAGTTATAGAAATATTTTATAGGTTGGATTTAAACCCCTCATTAATATTAACATTAACAAATTGAAAAAATAGCCATTTTCGGTTATCATCCGTATGAGGTGACTTATGAATTTAAAAAAGTTTGTATTTAATAAATTATTACCGAAAATATATAAATTTTACCTTTCTGTCAACACAAAGCAGTTTCCGTTAATTATAAACGAAGGAGAAAAAGCACTTTTGCTTGCTCCTCATGCAGATGATGAGAGTCTCGGTGCAGGAGGAACACTTGCAAAATATCACGATAATTTTGAGGTAATTTGTCTTACAAACGGAGTAAAAGGCTTAAAATCTCTTTCCCCGGAGGAAGCTGCAAAAACAAGAGAAGAAGAATTTTTAAATGCCATGAATATAGCAGGTGTCAAATCAGCTAAAGTTTTAGGTATTGATGACAGAGATGTTATTGCCGGTTACGACAAACTGGAAAGTATTGATATCAGTACTCTTGATTATATTTTTGTACCCAATCTTATTGATACTCACAAAGACCATAAAGCTGTATCAATTCTTGTTAAAAAACTTTTAGAAAACAAGCCTCACAAACAAAATATACAGATTGTTTTTTACGAAGTTTGGTCAACACTTGCACTTCCAAATAGATTTATAGATATTTCGGAAACCGCAGATACGAAAGCAAAAATGCTTGAGGCACATAAATCTCAAATGGCATTAAGAAATTATCTTCCTGCATCAATGGGATTAAGTGAATACAGGGCTCTTATGCCTAATGTAAAAAATGCAGAAGCTTTTTTGGCTTTAGACGAAGAAACTTTTAAAAACCTTGTAAAAGAAATTTATATATAATATAAAAGGACAAAAAATGGCAAAAATCAGTGTTTGCATAAACTCTCTGAATAGTGAAAAAACATTGGAAAATACTCTAAAAGCGTTATCTAAGGCTTATGAAATTATTCTTTGCGATATGCATTCGGAAGATAAAACAGTTGAAATTGCTCAAAAATACGGTGTAAAAGTTGTTTACCACGAAAGAGCTCAATGTGCCGAACCTGCAAGAAATTTTTGCATTTCTCACGCAACAGGCGATTGGATTTTGGTCGTAGATACAGATGAAGTTGTTCCTGATGCTTTATGGAATTTTTTAAACAACTTTGCCGATAATCCGGCTGAATTTACAACGGTTTCTTTTCCCATTCAAGACTATGTTTTCGGAAAACCTATGCATTGTATGTACAGGCAAAGAGTCAAACGCTTCTGGAAAAAAAATTGTGCCGAATATACAACTCAAGTCCACGGAATGGTTCACACCACTTGCGGAAAAGATTTTGCAATAAGTCCGAAACGTAAAGATTTGGCTTTAGAACATTATCATATTGACTCCTTTCAAGCTTATATAGAAAAAATTAACCGCTATACAACTTTGGAAATGGAAAAATTTAAAACAAGAAATAAAAAATTCTCCCTAAGCATGATTTTCCTCCGTCCGTTGTTTGAATTTTTTAAAATCTATATATTAAAACAAGGCTTTAAAGATGGACTATTAGGCTTTATAATGGCAGGCCTGCATACTTTCTATCAATTTGCAAGAAGTGCTAAAATGTATGAACATAATGTGATTAAAAAAGATTTTTAAGTCTTTCTTAATATAGGCTTACATTAAATTGCACAAAGCTGTATGACATAATTTTATGTACAAAATTAATTTTCTGTCATTCTGAGTGCGTAGCACGAAGAATCTTTTTGCATAGATTTAAAAATACGGATACTTCGGCTAAAGCCTCAGTATGACGGATTACTTGTCATTTTGACCCGATAGCATTTGAACGAGCACGCAGAGGCTGAAGGGCTTGCGAGGAGCAAGACCACTCTGCCGCAGCAGAAACAATCCTGTGAATTGTTTTTGCAAGAGGGCACGTTTATTGCGAGCGAAGTGACAGGTAGGGTGAAAAATCTGTTTAAATTTAAGATACGACAAGTTACCGCTTCAATTAGGTGCCAAGTAACAAATCGGCAGTTCTCTTTATGATAACAGTGCTTTTGTTAAGTTTTGTAAAAAGAGCTTGTGGGAATTTCATTTTTGACGGGCATGAACAGGCTGTTTAGAAATGGTGTTTTTCACACTAATTGTTTTTTAAAATAAAGCTTTAATTCAGGATTGAAGAGGATTTTAAAATATGTTACAATTGTAGTAGGAGATAATAAAAATTTATCTTCTTAAAGGAAAATATGAACGTGCTGTTGTCCGAAGATTTAAGTACCTTCCAAAAAATAGCCGTCAAATTGGGGATTTTAATTTTTGTCACGGTTATTTTTTTAGGGGATAATTTGTACTTTTCAGGACAAAATACTGCATTAAAAGCATCTGCAAGTGCGGTAAATGATTTGCAGATAAGCAATCCCGACAGTTATAAAGCTTCTGTAAAAGAAGTTAGGGAAAAGTTATGGAAGTTATCATTACAAAGACGATACGGAAATGTTATTTTTAACAAAATTCAAGATGGTGCTGTGCATATCAGGTTAAAGAGATATTTAAACGGCAAGCCTTTAATGATTAATGTAATAGAAGTAAATTCTTCAGTTAACCCTGATATAAAGGTAATGCCGGCAATGGCGGGGAGCCGGCTTGCAAAAAAATCGAGTGTTGTAAATATTGCCAAAAATCATAATTCTTTTGCCGCAATAAACGGTTCTTATTTCAAACCGCAAACGGGAGTGCCTTTGGGCATTCTGATGATTGATAAAAAATTATTGACCGGACCGATTTATGACCGTGTAGCTTTAGGAATAACCGATTCGGGATTTAAAATGGACAGAGTTTCTTTAAATGCAAATCTTAATTACGGGGAAAAACAGCTTAAAGTCAATAATGTCAATCAACCGAGAACTATTTGTACGGATATTCTTGTTTATACAAAAGAATGGGGAACAATATCTCCGCAAACGCCAAAATACGGCATGCAGGCAGCAATAAGCGAAGGCAAGATTATAAAGAAATCAATAAATCCGATTGAAATACCCGAAAATGGTTTTGTTGTTTCCGGACCTAAAAGTAAAATTGATGAATTTTTGACAGAAAATATTCAACAAAAAAAATTTTTCAAAAATAAAAAAGAAAATATTATTACTCTTGATATAAAAACCAATCCTAATTGGGAAGATGTCAAACATATTATAGGTGGCGGTCCGTTTCTTGTAAAAAACGGAAATATATATGTAGATTACATTGAAGAAAGATTTAAACCGATTACGGGCAGAAATCCGAGAACTGCAATCGGATATACAAAAGAGGGTAATTTAATTATGGCAACGATAGACGGCAGAGAAGAAACTTCTGTCGGAGCAGGATTATATGAACTTGCGAAAATAATGAAAAGTTTTGAATGCAAATATGCAATGAATTTAGATGGTGGCGGT
>JBJEGL010000090.1:0-3105 GCA_051875035.1 Candidatus Gastranaerophilaceae bacterium
ATAAAATTCTTTTGAATATCTAAAAAGTATCAGTGTTAAAAATTTTTTATTTTTAATTGCATCAGGAATTACAACAGGCTTATCGTGGCTTTTTTATTTTAAAGCAATACAATTGGGGGACATATCAAAAGTAGCACCAATAGACAAATTAAGTCTTGTTTTGACAATAATATTAGGTGTTGTTATTTTAAAAGAAACTCTGACTTTTCCTGTGATTGTTGGTGGGATGTTAATAATTATCGGAGTTTTGGTTTTGTTCTTTTTAGCTTAACTTCTTTTCTATAATTACGCAAAATAAATAGGTATGATATAAGGATGTTTTTTATAAAAGATAAAAAGAATACTTATAAAAACTATAATTCTTCATCATTAACAGAATAAAACAAGATTGACAAATGATTGAAACCGAAAATATAATTTAAATATGTTAGAAATATGTATTTTATATTGTTTAATAAAACGGGAAATGACAATATATTCCGTCAGAAAATTTATAACGGAATTGTTCGGGGCATACACAAAGCCGAGTCACGGAGCAATTCACCCTGCACTAAAAAAACTCGAAACACTCGGATGTGTTAGTGTTCAAGAAAGTTTGTCCGAGGGCGGGAAAAAATCAAGTTATTATTCTATTACGGAAAAAGGAAGAAAGCATTTTGTTGAAATAATGCTTTCTGATTTTAGCGAAACTCCCGCAGTGTCTTTGAATGAGATAAACATAAGAATAGCTGCAATGGGTGCATTAAGTTCCGATAACAGAATTCTGTTAAAAGACAAATGTATAAAATTTACGGAACTGTATACGGTTCAAAATGAAAGAATATTGAAAGACGAATACAGCGGTTTAGATAAATTTCAAAAAGCAATAATTGAGGAAACAATAAAAAACATAAAGTCCTTGATTAATTTTTTAATAAAGAATGAATTATAAATTTTTTATTATAATATGATGTTTGGCGATATTGTTCTTTTTATAAAATCTATTTCCGCATTTTTATCTTTTAAACCGTTGTTTAATTTTTCTTTTAGTACTGCTTTTTGAATTTCCGAAAATATTTTTCCGGGAGTTATGCCCAAGTTTTTTAAATCTTGACCTGTTGTTTTTATTTTTGTATTTTGAATTTTTAAAAAAGTTTTTGCACTGTTAAAGTCATTGAATATTCCAAAAAATACAACCGATAAATATTCTTTATTCTTGAAATATTCAAACAATGAATATTTATCTTCAAAAACTGTATCTTTTGAATAAAATTCCCTTATCTCCTTTATAATTTTATATTCTGATGCAGTAAAATTAAGTTTCTTAGGTACATCACAAAGTATGAATAAAGGCAGAAAATATAATAACCATATATCATCGTCATTTATATTAAAATCAAACAAAGCACTTCTGATTGTTTCTGCTTTTAGCCCCGTAATAATTTTCGGTACAAAAATTTTATACAAATCCATTTTTATAAAATTGTTAAATGCTGAATTTTTATTTAATGAAAACAACTCTTTTATTTCTTTTTTAATCCTTTCAAACGGAATATTAACAAGGGGATTATCAATATAATTTTTTATAAGATTGAAAGTTTTTTCTTCAAAATCAAAGTGCAATCGTTCCGCAAATTTCATTCCTCTTATAATTCTTGACGGATCATCTGTAAAGGATTTTTCGTGCAAAATTCTGAGTTTTTTATTTTTTAAATCTTCAACACCGCCTAAAAAATCAATAACTTCAAATAGATTTTCATAATTTAATGAAATAGCAATCGCATTAACAGTAAAATCACGGCGAAGTACGTCTTCTTTAAGAGAGCAGCCGGTTTGAACAATCTTTGGAAGTTCTCCCGAATGTTCGTATACCTCTTTTCTTGTTGAGGCAAAATCTATTTCTACCCCATTTTTAAAGACAACTTTTGCTGTCGGTAAATTGTCATTATATTTTATTGATTTTAATTTAAAATTACTTGCAAGAGCTTCCGTAAAAGATTTTACATTCCCTGCAACAGTTATATCAACATCTTTTAACGTTTTTTAAGAAGAATATCCCTGACTATTCCGCCAACAAGATAAATTTCAAACTTGTATAACCGAGCAATTTCCATACATTCACAAATTGCTTCTGCTGTTTTTTTATCAATTTTGTCTAAAATATTGACCTTCATCCTCTGCCCATTATAACAAAGATAAGGCTTCGTTCAAATTTTAACAAAAATCATCTTTTTGACCCTTAACATTTCTTCATTATTTGTTAAAGTTATAGAACTGATATGCCGATATATATAATGCAGATAAAAAGGAAACACGAATGTTAGGTAACAGCACAAATAATACAAGCTTTTTCAATAAGCCGTTCGGACTTAATGTTCATGTTCCTACAAGAACACTCAAACAGGTTAAAGATACCGCAACAAAAGCAGTCAGCGGACTTTGGGAACCTATGGTTGATTATTTTGACAAAGCTGATAATGTATTCAGCGGTAACGTTCAGGAAGAAATTGCAAAATACAACAGAATGGCTTATTCATTAGGTGTTACAATGAGAAAAGGTCAACAAAGACCTACATTAAACCTTAAAGGTTAATAAACAGGATTTTAGGATATATACTTGCCCGCCCAAGCGGGTTTTTTATTGTGTTTCGGAATTTTACAAAATTGAAAATTTTTAAAAATAATGTATTATCAAATTAATGATTAAAAAATTTTTCAAGATTTTATTAATATTTCTTTGTTTAAGTTTTCAAATAGTTTATGCCAACGTAATGAAAGTAAATGACATAACTTTTGACAGCTCGGACAGTGTTATATTTATTGCGACAAGTGGTTCAAACGGAAATGTAAATGTAAAAAAAGGAATTTTATCAAATCCTGACAGAATTTTTATCGATATTCAAGATGCTGTTTTAACAAGAAAACAAGGAGCATATGATTTTAAAAACGGGAAATTGTTGAATTTTAAAATTTCCCAATTTTCAACAGAGCCAAATGTCGTAAGAGCGGTCATGACTTGTTCTTCGCAGATTAAACCGAAGGATATTCAAGTTCTTACTATCGGCGGTAATATAATTATTAAAATGCAGGAATATAAATTACTGCAGGATTTTTTAACCCCTATAT
>JBJEGL010000091.1:0-3085 GCA_051875035.1 Candidatus Gastranaerophilaceae bacterium
TAATTCAATATTTCTTTTATCAAAAGTTTTTCCGCCAACACATCCTATTACGGTTTGAACATCTCCATGAGAAAGATGAGCAGTAAAGCCCTGATTTTCAATAAATTTAATTACATTATTAATATCTTTTTCCGCCGCATTCGGCTGCATTACTATCAGCATTTTTTAACTCCATTCTTGCCCTAATTATAATACAAATACTTAATTTAGTTATTAATATTATTCGATTTTTTAAATTGATAATATTTATTTGAAACTTGTCTGTAAAAATGTTAGAATTGATTTCATAAACAATTAGGAGGTTATATGTTATTTGAAATACTTGCATCTGCAATGATTGCACCTAATCCGGAGTTGCTCGCACAAAATACAAATGTAAATTCAGTTCAAGTTCAAACTACTCAAAAAGAACAAAAAATGAAAAATGTTTCGTATAAGTATATTCTTCCCCAGAAAAATAAAACACCTTATACAGCTTTTGTTCAAGTAGTAGATAAATATGCAGTTAAGGCTAAATCTGCGATTGTTGAATTTAATACACGTTATAAAAATGACGGACAGTTTTTAAAATGGGTTAATCTTCCCGAAGAACAGTTATATAAAAAACTGGGTAAAAGTCATCTCGACAGTATTTATGAGCAGGCAGAACGTTTGGCAGCAAGAAAAGATGCGGTTGTACGTCCTCTTGTTGTTCTCGGAATAGGCGGTTCCAAGCATACTGCCGAGTTTCTTCTTAATATGACAGGTTTTGACAGAAAACGACAAGTATATTTTTATTCGGATATTGACCCGATAAGTTATGAAAATTTTATTAAACAATCAGCCGTCGGAGTAGAAAATCTTAATTTCTTGGTAGTTTCAAAATCCGGTACAACATTTGAAACAAGTGATGCCTTTAAAAGATTTGAAAATGAATTGATTTCATATTATGAAACAAAAGGTTTTGCTAAAAATATTGCAGTAACAAAGGCTCAACGCCATTTTGCAATATGCACTGACGCTAATCCTACAAGTAAAAATTTAAGAGGAATAATTGGCTCTAAAAATGGCGTAGATAACAATTATATTAAAGAATTGTACATACACGACGATGTCGGTGGAAGATACAGCATGTTTGATGATGCGGGGCTTTTTGTTCTTGCATACGCCGGTGTTGATAAAACAGTTACTACAAGAATTTTGCAAGGTGCTCAAAAAGCGTCGGCAGAATGTCTTTCAACAAAAAGTTTGTATTCAAATCCGGCAGTACAAGGGGCTGTCTTTAACGTCTTTGCTCGAGATAACGGCTATCCTTTGATTCAGCAGCAATATTTTGGTAAATTATTTGATGGTGCCGGAGAAAATTGGGCAAAACAATTATATCTGGAATCTTTAAAAGATTTTGACTACGTTGTAGGAAAAGCTCCGGATAGTATGCACTATGCAACAGAAGGTCATTTTAGCCCTCAAAATCGTGATAAATATAATACTGTTATGACTATAATGAACCCCGAAATATCTGCAAATTATAATAAATATATCGGTGCAATTGCTGAAACATACGCAGAAACTACTCCTGTTAAAATCGAAATTCTTGAAGTAGAAAATAATGCAATTAAACCGGAAGCTATCGGCGAATACATTCAGACAAAACACTTTGAAACCGTTTATATGGGTATCATAAGAAGATTGTGTAAATCATCTGTCGTTCCAGAAAAATTACCGGAAATATTACAGCCTTCCGTTGAAACATATAAAAATAAATTTAAACCCGGAAGTCCGTATGAATTAAACCCAGGTAAATAAAATTAACCAATACATTTTGAAAGAGGACATTGCGTCCTCTTTTTTACAAAAAATATGCAAAAAAAAGACCCTTTCGGGTCGTTGTTTAGTCTTATAAGAAGTGCCCGTTTGGGCTGTTTTATTATGTTGTGTGTTGTGTTTATAGTTTTTGGAGTGTGTTTAATTGTATTATTTACACTTAATATAATAGCACAAGATAATTGTATGAGGTACACTTAATAAACAATTGTTACATTTCTTAATTAGATTTTTTTTATATATTTATATAACAGCGGTTGTGAATTGCAAAAAAATTGTCAAAGTTCTATAATAATCGAGTAATGTACAGTTATTATAAAAAATATGTTCCATATTTATTTATATTGCCGGCGGCAGTTATTTTAGTTTTGTTTTTTTTCATTCCGTTTTTTGAAACTGTTATATTAAGTTTTAAAGATTATTCGACAGATTTATATTCACCGGGATTTGTAGGGTTAAAAAATTACACAGATTTATTATCTTCAAAGGAATTTTACAAGGTATTATGGAATACGTTTTTATATTTAATCGGAGCAGTTCCTATTTTAGCTACAGTACCTTTAGTTTTAGCAATTTTGATTAACCAAAAAATCAGGTGTATAAATTTATATAAAGTTTTAATATATTTACCTGTTATTGTATCTATTGTTGTTGTTGCTATTGCTTTTAAATGGCTTTATGCAAGTAACGGTATTTTAAATTATTTTTTAGAATTATTAGGGCTGTCAAAAGTTGAATGGCTGACCTCACCGGATGCTGCTATATGGTCTGTAATTATAGTCACTATATATAAGGGTATCGGTTATTATATGATGATATATTTATCTGCATTAATGGGTTCTCCGAAAGAATTACTTGAAGCAGCAGAGGTTGACGGTGCAAATGTTATTCAAAAACATTTGAATGTAACCATTCCGTATTTAATGCCTACAATTGCTTTGGTTGTTACGATTTCATCAATATCCGCATTAAAAGTATTTGCAGAAATTTATGTTATGACACGTGGCGGTCCGTTGGATTCAACAAAAACTATTGTTTATTATATTTATGAACGAGCTTTTGAAAATCTTGACTTATCAATGGCTTCAGCTGCTTCTGTTGTTTTATTAATTGTTGTTATGCTGTTTTCTGTATTGAATATTCTTGTTTTTGAAAGAAAGAAGTATCAGCCGTGAACAAAAATACAAAAGGTTTTTTAACGCATATTATCTTGATTTTTATGTCAGTTTTATCGATATTTCCTTTTTTATGGTTAATATCTACGGCATTAAAAGGTACTGCT